>NZ_JBSHJY010000004.1:0-154384 GCF_053619715.1 Agromyces sp. NPDC055520
GCCCTTCATCCTGTTTCGGATCGTCTCAGCGCGCTGGCGTACCTCAACGTGCAAGACGACCGCAGTCAGTCCCTTCGATCCGCAACGACGACCAGGCCTTTGCGCATGAGTTCATCGATCGCCGCAGCGACGAGTTCCGACGCGTCGCCCTGCGGCGGACGACCGAAGTCGGCGACTGCTTGGGCCACCAATTGCTCGAGCGACAGACTCCTGCCGATCCCCAGCCAGATCGAGGGGGCGATGCCGGCGAGTACGTGAAGGACGCCGTCACTGATGACCGCGATGGAGCCATCGGTTGCGATCACGTCGGAGACTGCCCCCCACCTGAACTCCGTCGCGCCGATCTCGATTCCATCCCGATGCGCCGGCGCGATCGGCTGCCACTTACCGCCGATGCTCGGCGGCGCGCCCAGCAACTCGGGTATCAAGGCGGTGAGCGACGTCGCCTCACCGTAGGTCACCTTCCACACACCGCCGACGGCGTCGCAAAGCCTCGCGAGCCGCTGCAATGGCACGTCGAGGTCGGTGATGTAGCTCAGCTGCGGGACGAGGTCGGTGATCGCGTCGATGACTGGCACGCGCGACAGCACGGGCTCGGTTACTCCGGGCTGACGATCGAGCAACACGAGCGCCGCGAGGCGCAACCGATCGTTCGGCAGCTCCAACAGCCCGGCGCGGCGCGGCGAAACCTGTTCTTTGGGGCCGCCCAACCGCACCATCGACAGCGGCTTGCGGTACGCCTGCACAGTGAGGTCGTGGTCAACGGCGACGGTCTCGTCTGAGACGTAGCCGAAGTGCGCACCGAGGGCCGCGCTCAGGGTCGTCTTGCCACGCCCCGACGGGCCGACGAAGGCGACCACGCGGCCGTCGTCCATCGCGACACCCGCGGCATGCATCATGATCAGCTCGCCCCGCTTGTGCTCGAGGGCTGCGTACGTCACGCGAACTGAAAGATATTCGAGCATCGAGACGATCTCGCCATCCGGATCAACCTGGACGACAGCATCGACGGCGCCCGTGGTCGACATCGCCCCGGACCACGCATCCAGCACACGCTCATGCATGTCGTCTGACACATTGGCAGGGAACTGGATACGCACCGTCGCACCGATCGCTGCGACATCGAGATGCTCGGCGGGTACCTGATCGGCCACGCTCAACGATTCGTCTGGATGCTCGCGGAGACTCATGCGTTCATCCTCTCGTGCGGTTACACGGCCCGCGGCCACGTTCGGTATGCGACAATCCGTCCAAGTTACTACAGAGCCGCCGGGGCACCCTGTTGCCGTCAGCCGAACACCGTCCATCGGGGGATCGGCCAGAGATTGGCGACGACCTTGCCGACAACGCCCGCCCGCGATGCCCAGTGCCAACAGTCCTCACGTGCGGAAGGCGAGCGGCACGATACGGCCGAGTCCAGTGAAGCTGACCGATTGTCGCCGAGCACGAGGAAGGAACGGTCAGGCACCGTGACTTCATCGAAGCAACGTGCGGAGCTCGGGGTCGTTGTGCAGTCGAGTGTACCGGCTTCGAACGGGAAATCGTTGTGCACATAGGGCTCATCGAGGGGCCGCCCATCCACGAGGACTGCACCAGAAGTGTTGCAACACTCGACCACCTGACCAGACGATCCGATCACCCGCTTCACGAGTGTGTGTGTTCCTGACGGGCCGAACCCGGTGACCTCGCCGACCCACCGCAGCACCGCTCGGACCGGATCGACCGGTGCCGTGCCGGGGACCTCCCATGCACGGTCTGCATCGAACACGACGATGTCGCCCGTCGTCGGCTCGGATCCCAGATAGGCGAGTCGGTTCACAAGAATTCGGTCGCCGGGCTCGAGGGTCGGCCACATCGACTCGGACGGTACGACGTAGGGTTTTGCGACGAACGTCAGCACCAACCCGACGACGAGGAAGGCGAGCGCCAACTGACCCCAGAAGCCGCCGAGAAGCCGGCGCCAACGAGGTCGAGGTGCGTTGGCGTCAGTCGTCATCCCGCTACCGTACTCGTGACAGGTTCGTTCGTGCGCTGCAGGGTCATCGGCGAGTTCCCGAGGCGACGACACCGACAGTGATCTCGCGGAGGGCACGAGCCGGGCGGCGGAAGAACTCGCCGACGACCTCTCCGCGGGTGGGCGGCCGTCCGAGCCGGTGTGCGAGGTGGTCGACGTTGACGAAGGGGGCGCGGGCGATCACTCGCATCGCCGCCCCGAGGCTCGGCGCTGCCCTCACGCGCGCCCACCACTCGGCGGAGCGGGTGCCTCCCTCGGAGGCGATCTTCCACAGGTGGTAGTCCCGCTCGCCTCGGAACTGATCGAGCTCGCCTGTGGCAGCAGCAAAGGCGACAGGTGCATCGAGGTCGGCAACGAGTGCCCGCATCTGGTCTCGTCGCTCGTCGGTGGCGTCGCGCCAGACAACCTGGACATCGGGCTTGGTGCGCATGGTCGATCGGGCCGCGTTGAGCACGAGCAGCACGGCCTGCGCCGGCAGACTCGGCACGGCGCATCGGATGCCGGCGATTTCTACCTTCTGCCGGTCGGCCCAGAACCGAGCGAATGCGCTCTCGGGGCGGATTCGTATGCCGGGAAAAGAGCGATGAATGTCGACGTAGCCCCACGCGTCATGGAGGTACGTCTGGGCATGACCGAACGGGGAGCCGTACTCGTATGTGCTGTAGAGGCGCCACCCGTGCCGTCGTAGCGCCCGGTCGAGCGCGGCGATGTGTGTTGGCCGCACGAGCACGTCGACATCGCTGCCGGTGTAGCCGCCGGGCCTCAGCGACGGGTCGGCGGCGACACCCTTGATGTGCAGCAGGTCGACGCCCAGATCGTCGGCGACGTCCTGTACCGCCGCATGGCCGAACCGTAGGCGCACCGAGAGTGGCACGTCGATCTGGGATTCGTTCACGCCCGATGCACCACCCCTTCGGTCACCTTATCAAGTCCGGCGAAGCGCCCATGGGAGGAGCGGCCGTGTCCCCTCGATCGTGGCATGCGACCGCGTCGCGGCACGCGTCTGGCACATCCTACGCCTGGATATGGACGAGAAGGACATCCGCGACGCGGTTGTCGCGAGGCACTCGTCACGCCCGCTGCGCCACCTCGTCCATCACCCGGGTGAGGCGGGCGACATGCGCGTCGCGGCCGAAGCCGCGTGCCCATTCGCGAGTCGCGGATGGATCGAGGTCGCGGGCCTGCCTGATCGCGGTCGCAAGATCAGCGGCGGTGGCGGATGCCGCGTGGGAGCCGCTCACCCCGGGGCTGACGGTCTCGAGGTAACCGCCTCGGGCGATCGTCGCGGCGGGCGTTCCCTCGAGGGCGGCCTCGATGACCGTGAGGCCGAAGTCCTCGTGAGCGGCGCCCAGCACGACGGCGGCATGGCCGTACACCCAGCCGAGTTCGGAGTCGCTGAGGCGACCGATCCCGTGCACGCCGTTCCCGGGGTCGTCGAACGCCTCCGAGCCGGCGCCCACGGCGACGATCGGGAGGCCGGCCTCTGACGACGCAGCGATCGCGTGCGGAACGTTCTTGTAGCCGCGTGCTCTGGCCACCACGACGGCGAACTGCTCGGGAAGCGCGCGGGAAGGCGGTGTCGGCGAGGCGGAGACGCGCTCGACGGGCGGACTGATCACGACCGATTCGAGACCGTAGGCCGAACGGATGCGGTCACGCGTCACGAGCGAATTCGCCACGATCGCGTCGGCACGGTGCATGGCCTCGAGGTCACCGCTGCGCAGCAGCGGGGTGCTGAGCGCGAGCCCGGCACGCCGGAACGGGCTGAGCTTCAGTCGGTAGTCGTCGACCGCGTACAGCCATCGCGCCGGGCTGTGCACGTAGACCACGTGGGGGATCTCGTAGTCGAACCGGTGCGCCCAGCCGCTGCTCGAGACGAGTGCGATGTCGCCATCGCCGGTCGACACCGTGGTGCGAGCTGCGATCGACGGGAGCAGCGGCAGCATGCGCTCGACCTGCCCCGTGAACAGGCTCGACAGGCTCGCCCGCACTTCGAGCCGGTCGAAGTCGTCGAACGTCGAGTCGGGCCGGTGCGCGAGCGTCACGAGTGTTCGAGCGTCGAAACCCGCGGCCCAGTGCGCGACGACGCGCTCAGCACCGCCGATCTGCACGAGGTAGTCGTGGGCGAGGACGATTTCTGGCACTGCACACCTTCAACGGATGTTCTGTCTGCGAAAGCTTACCTTCCGGCTTCGTGACCCGGGCAGGAGCCCTGCAGCGCATACGAACTCGAGGAGGGGCGAACACCGCAGCATCCGCCCCCCTTCGCCGCGCCGCCCTCAGGCGTCCATGTCGACGTCTTTCGTCTCCTTCGAGACGATCAGGGCGATGAGCGTGAGCACCGCCATCGCCGAGAGGTAGATGCCGACCCAGAACGGGCTGCCGCCGCCGGCCTGCCAGAGCGCCACCGCGATGAACGGGGCGACCGCGGCGCCGAGGATCGACGAGACGTTGTACGAGATGCCGGAGCCCGTGTAGCGCACGTTCGTCGGGAACAGCTCGGGCAGGAGCGCACCCATCGGACCGAACGTCATGCCCATGAGCGAGAAGCCCACCACGAGCCAGGCCATGACGCCCCAGAACCCGGCGCCGAGCATCGGCACCCAGACGAGACCGAACACGATGATGCCGAGGGTCACCCAGATGAGCGTCTTGCGGCGGCCCCATCGGTCGGCCCACGGGCCCGAGAGCAGGGTGAAGACACCGAAGAACACGACACCGCCGATGAGCATCAGCACGAAGGTGTTGTACGAGTAGCCGAGGCCCGGCAGCGCGCCTTCGGCGGGCTCGACCGCCGCACGTCCGTATGAGAGCGAGAACGTCGTCATCAGGTAGAAGAGCACGTAGGTCGCGAGCATGAAGAAGGTGCCGAGGATGAGCTGCTTCCAGTGGTTCTTGAAGACCTCGCCGAGCGGCAGCTTCTTGAGCTTGCCCTCCTTCGACGCCTTCGAGAACGCGGTCGACTCGACGAGGCGCAGGCGCACCCAGAGACCGACGATCACCATGACCACCGAGAACAGGAACGGGATGCGCCAGCCCCAGTCGAGGAATGCCTGCGACGGCATGGTCGGGTCGTCAGACGGCAGTACCGCCGCGATGATGAGGAAGAGGCCGTTCGCGATGATGAAGCCGATCGGCGCGCCGAGCTGCGGGAACGTGCCGTACCAGGCGCGCTTGCCCTTCGGCGCGTTCTCGGTGGCCACGAGCGCGGCGCCCGACCATTCGCCGCCGAGCGCGAAGCCCTGCGCGATGCGGAGGACGACGAGGAGGAGCGGCGCGAGCCAGCCCACCATCGCGTACGTCGGCAGCAGGCCGATGAGGAACGTCGCGACGCCCATCGTGAGCAGTGCGCCGACGAGGGTGGCCTTGCGGCCGTGCTTGTCGCCGAGGTGGCCGAAGATGACGGCGCCGAGCGGTCGCGCCACCATGGCGGCGCCGAAGACGGCGAACGAGGCGAGGAGCGCCGTCGTCGCGTCGCCGGTCGGGAAGAACAGGTGCGGGAACACGAGCACGGCGGCGGTCGCGTAGACGTAGAAGTCGTAGAACTCGATCGTCGTGCCGATGAGGCTCGCGAGCACGACGCGGCTGCGCGGATTGGCGGGGGTTGCGGGGGCGGCCGTGGCCGCGGTCGATGTTGACATCGTCAGCGAGGACTCCAGATGAATTGAGCGGTGCGCCCGTCTCCGGGCACGTCGGTCTGGCGTCGAGCGGAGTCGGTGGGGTGGAATCGTCACTTGTGGCAACCGACCTAGCCTACGTCGCGAACATCGGTCACCCCCCAGAGCAGGGGGGTTCGTGCGACGAGCGGCGGTATTCGCGCGATGAACGGCGGGTGCGGCTCGCCGGGTGCGGCTCGCGTCGCCTGGAGCGAGTGCATCGAACGACGGATGCCGCGACATCCGCTCATCGTTAGGCTGGCCCCATGGATACCCTGATCAGCATTCTGCATATCGCCGGAGCCGTCTTCATCGTCGGCCCGATGGCGATCCTTCCGATGACCGCGATGCGGGCGGTGCGCGCCGGCAACGGGTCGCAGGTCGCGGTGCTCGCGAAGTCGACGACGATCTTCGCGTGGCTGTCGCTGCTCGTGTTCGTGTTCGGGTTCGGCGCGATGAGCATGGCGCCCGATGAGTTCAACCTCTCGGTCATGACGCCGTGGATCCTCTGGTCGATCATCCTCTACGTCATCGCCTTCGTGCTGGTGCTCTTCGTCGCCGTTCCGTCGATGAAGAAGGCCGCCGAGGCGCTCGGTGCGAGCTCCGAAGCGCAGACGACGAGCTACCCGGCGATCGCCGCGGGCAGCGGCCTCGCGTCGCTGCTGCTGCTCGCCGTCGTCGTGCTCATGGTCTGGAAGCCGTAGAGCCTCCGGTGGTCGAGTAGCGAGCGCCAGTGAGCGTATCGAGACCGGTCGCCTGGTCTCGATACGCTCCTTCGTCGCTACTCGACCAACGGGGCCAGGGGCCGTCGCTACTCGACCACCGACACCGCGCGCAGCGCGCGCACCGTCGCGACGGCGGCCTCGGCCGCCTCGCGACCCTTGTCCTCCTTCGAGCCGGGCAGGCCGGCGCGGTCGAGCCCCTGCTGCTCGTCGTCGAGGGTGAGCAGGCCGAATCCGACGGGCTTGCCGGTGTCGAGTGCGACCCGGGTGAGCCCGTCGGTCGCCGCGGCCGACACGTACTCGAAGTGCGGCGTGCCGCCGCGGATGATCACGCCGAGCGCGACGACCGCGTCGGCCCCTGCTTCGAGCGCCGCCTTCGCGACGACCGGCAGTTCGAAGCTGCCGGGCACGCGAACGAGCGAGAAGTCGGCGCCGGATGCCTCAAGGGTGCGCGTCGCCCCGGCGATCAGACCGTTCGTGATCTCGTCGTGCCAACTGCCGGCGACGATCGTGACCGTCAGGCCGCGGCCGTCGACGTCGAGTGCAGGAGATCCTGCTCCGCTCATGATGGGTGTCCTTCCAGGAGGGTTTCTGCTGCACCGTCGGTGAGCTGCTGGTCGTCGATCGTGTGGCCCATGCGCTGCCGCTTGGTGTCGAGGTAGCCGGTGTTGCCGGTGCCGACCCCGACGACGAGCGGCAGCCGCTCGCTCACCGTGATGCCGTGCGCCTCGAGCTGCCGTACCTTCTCGGGGTTGTTCGTGAGCAGGCGCACCCGGCTGATGCCGAGATCGGTGAGGATGGCGGTCGCGGCGCTGTAGTCGCGTGCGTCGATCGGCAGGCCGAGGGCGAGGTTCGCATCGAGCGTGTCGAGGCCGTCCTCCTGCAGCCGGTAGGCCCGGAGCTTGTTGATGAGGCCGATGCCGCGCCCCTCGTGGCCGCGCAGGTAGACGACCACGCCGCCCTCGCGCTGGATGGTGTCGAGTGCGGCCTCGAGCTGTGGCCCGCACTCGCACTTGAGCGAGCCGAACGCCTCGCCGGTGAGGCACTCGGAGTGCACGCGCACGATGGCGCCGACGCCGCCCTCGGCACAGTCGGCAGCCGGGTCGCCCGCGATGATCGCGACGTGGTCGGCGCCGGTCGCCCGGTCGCGGTAGGCCCGCACGCGGAACTCGCCGTGCTCGGTCGGCAGGGCGGTCTCGACCTCGAAGTCGACCGACGAGCTCTCGGGCACCGCCTCCGCCGGGGGCGTCGCGGCGAGATCGAGGCCCGCGTGGTGCTGCTCGAGCCAGTCGATGAGCGCCGCGACGGTCGTGACCGGCAGCCCGTCGCGTTCGCCGAGTTCGATGAGCCCGGGCAGCCGCATCATCTCGCCGTCGTCGGCGACGATCTCGCCGATGACGCCCACGGGTGCGAGACCCGCGAGTCGCATGAGGTCGACCGCGGCCTCGGTGTGCCCGGCCCGCTCGCGCACGCCGCCGTCGACCGCGCGCAGCGGGATGACGTGCCCGGGGCGGATCAGCCGATCGGGCGTCGCCGTGCGGTCGGCGAGCACGCGCAGGGTGTGCGCGCGGTCGGAGGCCGAGATGCCCGTCGAGGTGCGATCGGCGGCGTCGACCGTGATCGTGTAGGCCGTGCCGCGCGCGTCTTCGCTGCGCTCGGTCATGAGCGGCAGTGCGAGATGATCGGCGAGCGCGTTGGGCATCGGCGCGCAGAGGTAGCCGCTCGTGTTGCGCACCATCCAGGCGATCCACTCCTGCGTCGCGAACTCGGCGGCCATGATGGCGTCGCCCTCGTTCTCGCGGGCCTCGTCGTCGGCGACGATCACGGGCTTTCCGGCTCTGAGGGCTTCGAGCACCTCGGGAATCGTGGCGAGACTCATGCGGCACCTCCGGCCGTCGGCTGCGGCTGCGTGAACTGCGGTGCCGTCGGCTGCGGCGCCGCCGGCGGTTGGGCTGAGAACGGGGCAGCCTGGAACCCGATGACCGAGTTCCCGCGGGCCTCGGGTTCGCGGCCCCAGCCCGGGGCGAATCGCAGCATGCGGGCCACTTGCCGCGCGACGATGTCGGTCTCGATGTTGACGTGGTCGCCGACGACCCGCTCGCCGAGTGTCGTGGCGGTGAGCGTCTCGGGGATGAGCGAGACCTCGAACCACGAGCCGCCCGGCTCGTCGCCGACGGCGCTGACCGTGAGCGAGACGCCGTCGACCGCGATCGAACCCTTGTCGACCACGAGCGGCGCGTGCGCCGGGTCGAGCGAGAAGCGCACGACCCGCCAGGCTTCGCCAGGGCGGATCTCGAGCACCTCCGCGGTGCCGTCGATGTGACCCTGCACGATGTGACCGCCGAGGCGGTCGCCGACGCGGGCCGCGCGTTCGAGGTTCACGGCGAGCCCCTCGCGGGCGGCGTCGAGCGTCGACATCGCGAGGGTCTGGGCCATGACGTCGGCCGTGAAGCGTTCGCCGTCGAACTCGACGACGGTCAGGCACACGCCCGACACGGCGATCGAGTCGCCGTGCGCCACCCCCTTGACGGCGAGCGGGCCGCGCACCGTGAGGCGGGCCGCGTCGGCCGTGCGCTCGACGCGCTCGATCGTGCCGAGTTCCTCGATGATTCCGGTGAACATGTCAGTTCCTCTCAGGGTCGGTGGTCGAGTCGCGCGAAGCGCGTACCGAGACCGGTCTGGCGACGAGCAGCACGTCGTCGCCGAGTCGTTCGACGACCGCGAAGTCGAAGCGCAGGGCCGCGTCGATCGTCGGCACGCCGAGCTCGCCGAGGGCGAGTCGCGGGCCGCCGAGCAGCGCGGGCGCGAGGTAGACGAGCAGTTCGTCGACGAGTCCGGCCGCGATGAAGGCGCTCGCCAGCGTCGGGCCGCCTTCGATGAACAGCGAGCGGATGCCGCGGTGCGCGAGTTCTGCGAGATCGGCGCGCAGATCGGTGCCCTCGAAGAACAGCGGTGCGTGCGGGTGGCGTGAGATCGCGGCATCCGTCGGCACTGCCCGGCGACCGAAGACGACCGGAACCGGCTGTGCCTCGAAGAATTCGCCGCCCGGCGCCCGAGCCGTCAGCGACGGGTCGTCGGCGAAGACGGTGCCCGTGCCGACGGCGATCGCGTGGGCGGCCGAGCGGCGCCGGTGCACGTCGGCTCGGGCGGCCGCTCCGGTGATCCACTGGCTCGTGCCGTCGGCGGCCGCGGCGCGCCCGTCGAGGCTCGCCGCCCACTTCACAGTGACGTGCGGGCGGTGGTTGCGGGCGGCGAACAGCCAGTCGTCGAGCATCGCGGCGACCTCGTCGACGAGCACGCCCTCGGTGACCTCGATGCCGGCGGCCCGCAGGGTCTCGGCGCCGCCCGAGGAGTGCGCGCCGGGGTCGGCGACCGCGAACACGACTCGGCCGACGCCGGCCTCGATGAGCGCGACGGCGCACGGGCCGGTGTGGCCGGTGTGGTTGCAGGGTTCGAGGGTGACGACCGCGGTCGCACCCCGTGCGGCGCCGGGGGCGAGCCGGTCGAGCGCATCGACCTCGGCGTGGGCGGTGCCGACGCCGCGGTGCCAGCCCTCGGCGATGATCTCGCCCGCGGGGGAGACGATGACGCAGCCGACGCGCGGGTTCACGCCCCGTGCCGGGCCGCGGTCGGCGAGTTCGAGCGCGCGGCGCATCGCCGCGACATCCGCTGCTCGTTGCTCTTCGGCACTCATTCGTGCACTCACCCCCCGATCCTGTCTCAGGTCTCCGGGGCGCTGAACGTGGTCGACGGTCGTCGACGATCTCGATCGGCGGCGCACAGGCGCTGCCGACCCGTGCGCCTCCCATCCGGACTTTCACCGTCGGTACCGGAATTCCACCGGATCGACCACGGGTGCGGGGCCTCTCGGCCTCGCGCTCGCAGTTCGCGGACTGTCACCGCCGGTTCGGACTTACACCGACCCCGGAGCACGTATCTCTTACGATTGTAGGTCAACGCCTGCGGTGCCGAGCTATTCCCGGTTGTCGGGCCGGTCGTCGGGCCGGTCGTGCGCGGGGGAGTCGATGAGCGCTCGCGCGGTGCCCTCGTCGACGATGAGGTCGGTGATGAGGTCGGCGGCGAGTGCGCCTCGCAGGCTCGCGAGCTTCGCCCGACCCGACACCACGCAGATGCGCCGGGGCGCACGGCGCAGCACGGCGAAGTCGGGGCCGGTGGCGCGCTCGTTCAGCGAGATGCCGTCGGTCGAGCCGTCGGCGCGGTAGAACACCGTTGCGACGTCGCCCACGGCGCCCTCGCGGGAGAGCCCCGCGTAGTCGGCCGGCTCGAGGTACCCGCCCTGGTAGACGTGGCTCGGCACCTCGGCGAAGGGGGAGCCGACGCCGAAGAGCGCGAGGTCCATGCGCTCCTGCACGTCGAGCAGGCGCCGCGTGCTGCGCTCGCGCCAGAAGGCGCGGCGCGTCTCGGGGTCGTCGAAGAACGCCGGCACCGGGAACTGCTGCACGCGCGCACCGAACGCGTCGCCGAACCGGCGCAGCAGCTCGCTCGCGTAGACGATGCCGGTCGTGCGGCCGTTGCCGGCGCCGTTGAGCTGCACGATCTCGGAGTTGTGCGTGGCCTTCGGCACGAGATGCCGGCTCATCGCGCTCATCGTCGACCCCCACGCGATGCCGATCGTCTGGTTCGAATCGACGAATCGACCGAGAATTCGTGCAGCCGAGAGGGCGACGCGGTCGAGTCGGTCGACGTCGCTCGCATGATCGGGCACGGGAATCACGTGCGCGGCGACCGCGAATCGCTCGAGGATCTCCTGCTCGATGCGGCTCGGCAGGTCGAGCGGGGAGTGGATCGAGATCTCGACGAGCCCGCTGGCCCTGGCGTGGCTCAGCAGGCGTGAGACCGAGGATCGCGAGGTGTGCAGCTCGTGCGCGATGGCATCCATCGTGAGGTCCTGCATGTAGTACAGGTGGGCTGCGCGCAGCGCGTCGCGGGTCTTGCCGGGCACCGATTCGGCGGCGTCCTCGACGGGGAGTGTCGACTGCTCGTTCATCCTGACCATCCTTGCACGTTTGTTCACCCGGCTTGCAAGTTCGTTCTGCCGTGTTCACGATGTATTCATCCACACCAGGCATGCTCGTGCAAGCCGCTGTTCCGCACCCCCGAGAGGACACCGTGTCTCCGCAGCAGATCCCGACCCAGCCCCGCACCGGCGGCGGCGCCGCGAACAGCCATGAGCGAGCGGATGTCGCGGCCATCCGCACCCGGCCGCAGGCCTCCGTGCTCGTCATCGGCGCCGGCATCAACGGCATCGCGACGTTCCGCGACCTCGCGCTGCAGGGCGTCGACGTCGTGCTCGTCGAACGCGGCGACTTCGTCTCCGGGGCATCCGCCGCCTCGTCGCACATGATCCACGGCGGCATCCGCTACCTCGAGAACGGCGAGTTCCGGCTCGTGAAGGAGTCGGTGACCGAACGCAACGCGCTCATCCGCATCGCGCCGCACTACGTGAAGCCGCTCGAGACGACCGTGCCGATCTTCTCGACGTTCTCGGGCATCCTCTCGGCGCCCATGCGGTTCCTCACGCACAAGGCGGGCAAGCCCACCGAACGCGGCGCCGCGCTCATCAAGACCGGCCTGACGATCTACGACGCGTTCTCGCGTGACGGCGGATCGGTGCCGCGCCATCGCTTCCACGGCCGCACCCGTTCGCTCGCCGAGCTGCCGGCGCTGAACCCCGATCTCAAGTACACGGCGACCTACTACGACGCGAGCATGCACGACCCCGAGCGGTTCGCGCTCGACGTGCTGTTCGACGGCGTCGCGGCGGGCGAGCACGCCCGGGCGGCGAACTACCTCGAGGCGATCGGCATGAGCCCCGCGGGAGTGCGCCTGCACGACACCCTCACCGGCGCGGAGTTCGACGTCGCCGCCGACGTCGTCGTGAACACCTCCGGCCCCTGGACCGACCTCACCAACGAAGAGCTCGGCCGCCCCACCGCCTTCATGGGCGGCACGAAGGGCTCGCACATCGTGCTCGACAACGACGAGCTGCTCGCGGCCACCGGCGGCCGCGAGATCTTCTTCGAGCACGAAGACGGCCGCATCGTGCTGATCTACCCGCTGAAGGGCAAGGTCATGGTCGGCACGACCGACCTCGAGCACGACATGCGCGAGCCCGCCGTGTGCACCGAGGCCGAGGTCGACTACTTCTTCGAACTCATCGCGCACGTTTTCCCAGCCGTACCGGTCGACCGTTCGCAGATCGTCTTCCGCTTCTCGGGCGTGCGGCCGCTGCCGCGGCACGACGACGAAGCGCCCGGGTTCGTCTCGCGCGACTACCGCATCGAGCGAGCGGATGTCGCGGCGCGCCCCGGCACGACGCTGCTGAGCCTCGTCGGGGGCAAGTGGACCACGTTCCGGGCGCTCGCCGAGCATCTCTCCGACGAGGTGCTCGCGCTCCTCGGCCGTTCGCGCACGGTCTCGACCGTGGGCCTCGCGATCGGCGGCGGTGCCGGCTACCCGACCACCGACGACGCGCGACGAGTCTGGGCCGTCGCGCACGGCGACGAGATCGGTCGCCTCCGCGCCGACGAACTGCTCGAGCGCTACGGCACCCGTGCCGAGGCGTTCATCGCCTCGATCGCGGGCGAGCGCGACGAACCGCTCGCCCACCACTCGGGGTACAGCCGGAGCGAGGTCGCCTGGCTCACCCGCAACGAGCGGGTCGTGCACCTCATCGACGTCGTGCTGCGCCGCACGAGCCTCGCCTTCACCGGTGCACTGACGGCGCCGCTGCTCGACGAGCTCGCCGAGGTCGTCGGCGCAGAGCTCGGCTGGGACGCCGGGCGCCGGGCCGACGAGATCGCCGCCGCGCGCGAGCTGCTCGCCGAGCGCCACGGCGTCGAGCTCGAGGCATCCGTACTCCGTTGATCGAGTAGCGAGCGCCAGCGAGCGTATCGAGATCCCGTGACGGGGTCTCCATACGGCCCTGGCGGGCCTACTCGACCAGCGGCGCTCGAAACTGCACGCATGTGCACTCGAAAATGCCGTTTCGGTGGCCGACCACTCGATACCGTTTTCCGGGGCCATTGCCCCAAACATGCGAAAGAAGGTCAATGTGGACAATCTCGGAATCGTCTTCCTCTCCGAACTCGTCGGCACGGCGATGCTCGTGCTGCTCGGTTGCGGCGTCGTGGCGAACGTCGCCCTCGCCAAGACGAAGGGTTTCAACGGCGGGTTCCTCATGGTCACGATCGGCTGGGGCCTCGCGGTCTTCGCCGGTGTGATCGTCTCGTACGCCTCCGGCGCGCACCTGAACCCGGCCGTGACGGTCGGTCTCGTGGCCAACGGCGCGACGGAGTTCGGCAACGCGGCGCTCGGCACGACCGTGCCGGTGGGTGTCGTCTCGGTGCTCACCTACATCGGTGCACAGATGCTCGGCGCCTTCCTCGGCGCGGTCTTCGTCTGGCTCGCCTACAAGCAGCACTTCGACGCAGAGCCCGTCGCCGCCAACAAGCTCGGCGTCTTCTCGACCGGCCCGGCGATGCGCGCGTATGGCTGGAACCTCGTGACCGAGTTCATCGGCACCTTCGTGCTGGTCTTCGTCGTGATCGGCTTCGGCGGCGGCCGCCAGGGCGACGGCGGTCTCGCCGCGCTCGGTGCCCTGCCCGTGGCGCTGCTCGTCATCGTCATCGGCGTCTCGCTCGGTGGCCCGACCGGGTATGCGATCAACCCCGCGCGTGACCTCGGCCCGCGCATCGCACACGCCGTGCTGCCGATCAAGGGCAAGGGCGGCAGCGACTGGTCGTACTCGTGGGTGCCGGTCGTCGGCCCGCTGCTCGGCGGCGTCGTCGCGGGCCTGGCGGCGATCCCGCTGCTTCCGCTGCTCACCTGACCCGCGGCATCCACTCTTCCCAATCACCTTTCACTGACAGCAACGGAGTTCTCAGAAATGGCCGACTACATCCTCGCGATCGACCAGGGCACGACCTCGTCGCGCGCGATCATCTTCGACAAGGCCGGATCGATCGTCTCGACCGGCCAGCTCGAGCACGAGCAGATCTTTCCGAAGGCCGGCTGGGTCGAGCACGACCCCGCCGAGATCTGGCGCAACACCGGCGAGGTGATCGGCCAGGCTCTCGGCAAGGTCAACCTCACCCGTCACGACATCGCTGCGGTGGGCATCACGAACCAGCGCGAGACCGCAGTCGTGTGGGACAAGCACACCGGTGAGCCGGTGTACAACGCGATCGTCTGGCAGGACACCCGCACCCAGTCGATCGTCGACCGGCTCGCGGCCGACGGCGGCGTGGAGCGGTTCAAGCAGAAGGTCGGGCTGCCCCTCGCCACGTACTTCTCTGGCACGAAGATCGTGTGGATCCTCGAGAACGTGCCCGGTGCCCGTGAGAAGGCCGAGGCGGGCGACCTCCTGTTCGGCACGACCGACACCTGGGTGCTCTGGAACCTGACCGGTGGCGTCGACGGGGGCGTGCACGCCACGGATGTCACGAACGCGTCGCGCACGATGTTCATGGACCTCGAGACCCTCGCGTGGGACGACGAGATCCTCGCCGCGTTCGGCGTACCGAAGTCGATGCTGCCCGAGATCAAGTCCTCCTCCGAGATCTACGGCACCGCGAACGAGCACTCGCTGCTGCGCGAGACGCCGATCTCGGGCATCCTCGGCGATCAGCAGGCCGCGACCTTCGGCCAGGCGGCGTTCGAGACCGGCGAGGCCAAGAACACCTACGGCACGGGCAACTTCCTGATCTTCAACACGGGTGAGGAGATCGTCCACTCCAAGAACGGGCTGCTCACGACCGTCGGCTTCAAGCTCGGCGACCAGCCCGTGCACTACGCGCTCGAGGGCTCGATCGCGGTCACGGGTTCGCTCATCCAGTGGCTCCGCGACAATCTCGGCCTCATCTCCTCGGCTGCCGAGGTCGAAGAGCTCGCGAAGTCGGTGGAGGACAACGGCGGCGCGTACTTCGTACCCGCGTTCTCGGGCCTGTTCGCGCCGTACTGGCGGCCCGACGCCCGCGGCGCACTCGTCGGCCTCACCCGCTATGTCAACAAGGGCCACATCGCCCGCGCCGCCCTCGAGGCGATCGCGTTCCAGACGCGCGACGTCATCGAGGCCGTGAACGCCGATGCCGGAGTCGACCTCACCGAGCTGCGCGTCGACGGCGGCGCCACCGCCAACGACACCCTGCTGCAGTTCCAGGCTGACATCCTCGGCGTGCCGGTCGTGCGGCCCGTCGTCGCGGAGACCACTGCGCTCGGCGCGGCGTACGCGGCGGGCCTCGCGGTCGGCTTCTGGTCGAGCCTCGACGAGCTGCGCGCCAACTGGCAGGAGGACAAGCGCTGGACCCCGTCGATGGACGAAGCCGAGCGCGCACGCCTCGACCGCAACTGGAAGAAGGCCGTCACGAAGACCCTCGACTGGGTCGACGAAGACGTCTCCTGATCGTGCGCCGCGGTCGGTGATGGGGGCGACTCATCGCCATACGGCGACACGATGACGGGGCGATCGACCGTACCGAAGGTACGGTTGACGAGTGGGCCGGGTGCATGGGGGTGCGCCCGGCCCCTTCTCGTGCTCGCGCGCTGGGCCTGGGTCAGTCGGCCCGGCCCGGTGCGAGCAGGGGCGCCAGCAGCGCCGGCAGTTCGGTGAGGGACGCGATCTCGAGCACAGCGGATGCCGCGGCTCCCGCTCGCTCGACGGTGACGCCGCCGCGATTCAGCCACACCCCGGTGAGCCCGGCCGCCGCTGCGCCGACGGCGTCGGTCTCGAAGCGGTCGCCGATGTACGCAGCACGCCCGACCGGCGCATCGGCGGCGAACCGCTCGAGCGCGACGCGGAAGATCTCGGCGTCGGGCTTCGTGACACCGACCTCGCCCGAGGCGATGACGTGTTCGAAGCGGTCGCTGACGCCGAGCCGCTCGAGCTTGGCGAGCTGGAAGCCGAGTTCGCCGTTGGTGATGATGCCGAACCTGGCTCGGGGCAGAGCCCGGGTGAGCGCGTCGATCGCGGGCAGCGCGTCGTCGTGCAGCGACCACGAGTCGCGGTAGCGCTCGAAGTAGCGGTCGAACCAGGCACCGGCCGAGAGTTCGTCGAGTTCGTCGCCGTGCGCGATCGCGAAGTCGCGGGCGCGCGCCCGGCGCTGGCCCTCGAAGGTCAGGCGGCCGGCGAGGTACGAGTGGTAGTGCTGCTCTTCGAGGTCGTGCCAGAGGTCGGATGCCGCGCCGACATCGCCGACGTATGCCAGCTCTCGCATGTGCAGTGCGATGCCGGCGCGCACGGCCGCGCGATGGGCCATGAGGGTGTCGTCGAGATCGAACAGCACGAGGGGCGCGGGGGCGTCGACCTCGACCGGGCCGCTCATGTCGCGTTTCCGAGCAGGGGCTCCCAACTCGCGAACGCGTCGGGTTCGACCTCGGCGCGGCGCTCGGCGTGCCAGGCCGGAATCGGACTGCCGTCGCGCGCGGGCACCGTGGCGATGCGCGGTGCGATGCGCCGGAATCCTGCGGCACGCGCGACCTTGGCCGACGCGACGTTGCCCTCGTTCGCACGCCAGAGCACGAACTCGGCGTCGGGCACACCGCCGCTGAGGGTCCATTCGCACACCGCCGAGACGGCTTCAGCCATGAACGCCTCGCCGCGGTGCTCGGCGCCGAGCCAGTACCCGATCTCGTTGCCGCGGCGCAGCCCGACGACGCCGAGCAGGGGCGCGCCGGCCTCGCGCCGGAGAGCCCACGTCAACTCGTCTTCCGAGGCCCACGCCTCGGGCACGTACTCCACGAGGAACGCCCGTGCATGCTCGACGGTGTACGGCCACGGCGTCGTGAGGTACTTCAGGAACAACGGGTCGGTGCAGTAGTGCGCCACGAGCTCGGTGTCGGCCTCGACGGGGAGGTCGAGCACGAGGCGTTCGGTGCTGAGCGTGACGGGCTGCATGATCAGCGTGCGCGCCGGAGGAAGCCGATGCGGTCGTAGACCGTGGCGAGGGTGGTCTCGGCGACCGCGCTCGCCCGGTCGGCGTTGACGCCGAGCAGGCGGTCGAGTTCGGTCGGGTCGTCGAGCAGCTCGAGGGCGCGCGCGCGGATCGGTTCGAACTCGCCCACGACGACCTCGGCGAGCGCCTTCTTGAAGTCGCCGTAGCCGCGGCCGGCGAACTCCTGCTCGATGTCGGTGATCGTGCGACCCGAGAGCACCGAGAAGATCGTGAGCAGGTTCGAGACGCCCGGCTTGTGCTCACGGTCGAAGCGCACCTCGCCGTCGGTGTCGGTCACGGCGCGCATGATCTTCTTCACGGTGACCGCGGGCTCGTCGAGCAGCCACAGGATGCCGGCCGGGGTCTCGCCCGACTTCGACATCTTCGACGTCGGGTTCTGCAGGTCGTAGATGCGGGCCGTCGCGCGCTGGATCGCCGGCTCGGGCAGCACGAAGGTGTCGGCGCCGAAGCGCGCGTTGAACCTCGCGGCGAGGTCGCGGGTCAGCTCGACGTGCTGCTTCTGGTCGTCGCCGACGGGCACGATCTCGGTCTGGTACAGCAGGATGTCGGCGGCCATGAGCACGGGGTAGGCGAAGAGGCCCACGCTCGTGGCGTCGGCGCCCTGCTTCTGCGACTTGTCTTTGAACTGCGTCATGCGCCCGGCCTCGCCGAACCCGGTGATGGTGTTCAGCACCCAGGCGAGCTCGGCGTGCGCGGGCACGTGCGACTGCACGTAGAGCGTCGAGCTCGAGGGGTCGATGCCGGCCGCGATGTACTGCGCGGCCGTGCGCCGGGTCTTCTCGCGCAGTTCGGCCGGGTCTTGCGCCACGGTGATGGCGTGCATGTCGACGACCGAGAAGAAGGCGTCGTGCGTCGACTGCAACTCCTTCCACTGCAGGAGCGCGCCGATGTAGTTGCCGGCGTGCAGGGAGTCGGCCGAGGGCTGCATGCCCGAGTAGAGGCGGGGTTTCTGCGTCATGGTGATCCTTCGAAATGCCCGTCGCGTGCGGCGGAGAGAGTGGGTCAGATGGCGTAGTCGACGACCACGGGGGCGTGGTCGGACCATCGTGCATCCCACGCATCGGCCCGGTCGATCGTGTACGAGACGGCCGTCTCGGCGAGCGCCGGGGTCGCCAGCTGGTAGTCGATGCGCCAGCCCGTGTCGGTGTCGAACGCCTTGCCGCGCTGCGACCACCAGGTGTACGGGCCGTCGACCTCGCCGGCGAAACGGCGGCCCAGGTCGATCCAACCGAGCCCGCCGCCCGCGTTGTAGTCGTCGTCGCCCTCTGCACCGACGAAGCGGTCGAAGTAGGCGCGCTCTTCGGGCAGGAAGCCGGCGCGCTTCACATTGCCCTTCCAGTTCTTGATGTCGAGCGTGCGGTGCCCGACGTTCAGATCGCCCACGATCACCGCGAGCGGTGCGTGCTCGGCGAGCCGCGGCATCCGCTCGATCATCGCATCGAGGAATTTGTACTTCTCGACCTGTTTCGGGGTGTCGACCACGCCGGAGTGCACGTAGGCCGAGACGACCGTGACGACGCGGTCGCCCACCTCGTAGTCGGCCTCGAGCCAGCGGCCGGCGCTGTCGAAGTCGGCCGCGCCGAGTTCGACGCGGTGGATGCTCGCGCGGTTGCGGCTCGCGATCGCGACCCCCGCGCGGCCCTTGGCGGTCGCGGGGTCGTGCAGGATGTCCCATTCGTCGCCGAGCAGGCCCTGCAGGTCTTCGGTCGAGGCGCGCACCTCTTGCATCGCGAGGATGTCGACCTCGCGCCCGGCGAGCCATTCGCCCATGCCCTTGCGGAATGCGGCGCGCACTCCGTTGACGTTGACGCTGGCCAGACGGAGGGGCTTCGCAGAGGGCATGGATCGATCCTACGGGAGGCCGCCGACACCGTGCCGACGCCCTCCGGTGCTCGCTACTCGACCACCGTCACGGTCGCCTCGAGGTCGGCGAGCCGCTGCTCGGCCTTCGCGAGCCGCCGCCTGGCGGCGAACCCCTCGAACCAGTTGGCCGCCTCGACCTCGGCCCGAGCCTCGCGAACCCGCACGCGCGCGGCCGTCACGAGCGCACGTTGTTCGCGGTCGCGCTGCTCGGCGGCGAGCTGCTCTGGCGTCACCATGCGCAGCGTCTCGTGGGCGTCCGACGCCTCGACGGCGATCCAGCTCGCAGCAACCAGGATGACGATGCTCGTGATGCGGAACCAGAGGAGCAGACCGATGAACACCGTGAAGGTGGCGAGCAGCGGGTTCGTGCTCGAGCGCGAGAGCAGTGCGCCGCCGAGCACCTGCAGCACCGAGAGTGCGGCCGAGCCGAGCAGCGATCCGACCCACATGCGGTGCCACGGCATCGCGGCACCCGAGAGGAACCGGAACAGCACGGCGAGCGCGAGGGTGTCGATCACGAAGACGACGAGCAGCGAGCCGCCCTGCACGAGGAACTCCGACCAGACCGAGCCGCGCGCGAGCCCCACCACCTGCGAGAGCCAGTCGAGGAACGAGGTGGTCGCGACCGAGAGCACCGTCGCGAGGAGGAGGATCGCGCCGAAGCCGAACCCCGCGAGGAAGTCGCGAGCCTTCAGCAGCACGTAGGCACGGCGGTCTTTCGGGAGGCCGAAGATGCTGCGCACCGCCATGCGCGAGTAGGTGATCCATCCGATCGCCGTCCAGATCAAGCCCGCCAGCGCGATAGCGCCGGTCCAGCCGAAGAGGCTCGTGCTGGCGGATGCGATCTGCACGAGGTCGTCGGTGGTCATGATGGCGCCGTCGTCGTCTCCGACGAGACCCGGCGCGTAGGTGTTGAGCAGGGCCACGAAGGCGTCGAGGGTCGCCGAGTTGCTCGTCAGCCAGACGCCGAAGACGGCGAACACGACGTAGACCGCGGCGAAGAGGGCGAAGAGGGCCTGATAGCTCATGCCCGACGAGAGGATGAAGCCGTTGCGGTCGAGGAAGTGCCGCCAGACCCGCACGGGGAACAGGGCGAGCGTCTTCTGCGTGAGCGAGCTGACCTTGCTGATCGGCTCTTCGAGACGGTCGCGGATCGGTTGGCTCAGCGCGTCGAGTCGTTCGCGAGTCGTCGGCTGCTGCTCCTCGAGTCCGAGCGGGTCCCGGCCGACACGCTCGTCGAAGGTCTCCCCATGGTGCTCAGGGGTGCCCGGCCCGCGCTCGCTCATCACTCCAACACTAGCGATCTGAGGGTACGGCAGACGGTTCGGGATGCCGCGGCTCGCGTCGGCTCCTCGGAATCGGCTCCGCGGCTACGGCTTGCCGCGCATGACGGCCTGCTTGACCTCGGCGATCGCCTTGGTCACCTCGATGCCGCGGGGGCATGCCTCGGTGCAGTTGAAGGTCGTGCGGCAGCGCCACACGCCCTCTTTGTCGTTGAGGATGTCGAGGCGCGTCGACGCGTTGTCGTCACGCGAGTCGAAGATGAAGCGGTGCGCGTTCACGATCGCCGCGGGGCCGAAGTACTGGCCGTCGGTCCAGAACACGGGGCACGACGAGGTGCACGCCGCGCACAGGATGCACTTGGTGGTGTCGTCGAAGATCGCGCGCTCGGCGACCGACTGCACGCGCTCTTTGCCGGGTTCGGGCTTCGAGTTCGCGACGAGGAACGGCTGCACTTCGCGGTAGCTCGCGAAGAACGGCTCCATGTCGACGATCAGGTCCTTCTCGAGCGGCAGGCCCTTGATGGCCTCTACATAGATGGGCTTGGAGATGTCGAGGTCTTTGATGAGGGTCTTGCAGGCCAGGCGGTTGCGGCCGTTGATGCGCATCGCGTCGGACCCGCAGATGCCGTGGGCGCACGAGCGGCGGAAGGTGAGCGAACCGTCTTGCTCCCACTTGATCTTGTGCAGGGCGTCAAGCACGCGGTCGGTCGCGTACATCTCGACGTCGAAGTCCTGCCAGCGCGGCTCGGTGTCGACCTCTGGGTCGAAACGGCGGATCAGGAACGTGACGGTGAACGAGGGGATCGGGGCATCCGCGGCATTCGGCGACTGGGCTTCGAGTGTTGCAGTGCTCACGTCAGTACTTCCTCTCCATCGGCTGGTAGCGGGTGATCGTCACCGGTTTCCAATCGAGTCTGATGTGGTCGGCAGCGTCTGACGAGTGCGCGTCGCCCGAGAGGTACGCCATCGTGTGCTGCATGTAGTTCTCGTCGTCGCGGTTCGGGAAGTCGTCGCGCATGTGGCCGCCGCGGCTCTCTTTGCGGTTGCGGGCCGAGTAGACGACGACCTCGGCGAGGTCGAGCAGGAACCCGAGCTCGACGGCCTCGAGCAGGTCGGTGTTGAAGCGCTTGCCCTTGTCGTGCACGGCGACGTTCTTGTAGCGCTCGCGCAGGCCCGCGATGACCTTCGTGACGTGTTCGAGCGACTCGTCGGTGCGGAACACCTGGGCGTTCTTGTCCATCTCGTCTTGCAGCTCTTTGCGAATGGCGGCGATGCGCTCGGTGCCGTTCGAGTCGCGCAGCTGCTCGAGCATGCCGCGCACGGCGGCGGCCGGGTCGTCGGGCAGGGGAGTGAACTCGGCCGTCTTCACGTACTCGACCGCGTTGCGGCCGGCGCGCTTGCCGAAGACGTTGATGTCGAGCAGCGAGTTGGTGCCCAGACGGTTCGAGCCGTGCACCGAGACGCACGCGCACTCGCCGGCGGCGTAGAGGCCGGGCACGACGGTGTCGTTGTCGGAGAGCACTTCGGCTGCGACATTCGTGGGGATGCCGCCCATCGCGTAGTGCGCGGTCGGCATGACGGGCACGGGCTCGAACACCGGGTCGACGCCCAGGTAGGTGCGGGCGAACTCGGTGATGTCGGGCAGCTTCGTCTCGAGCACCTCGGCACCGAGGTGCGTGCAGTCGAGCAGCACGTAGTCTTTGTGGGGGCCGGCGCCGCGGCCCTCGGCGACCTCTTGCACCATGCAGCGGGCGACGATGTCGCGCGGCGCGAGGTCTTTGATGGTGGGGGCGTACCGCTCCATGAAGCGTTCGCCCGAGGCGTTGCGGAGGATCGCGCCCTCGCCGCGTGCACCCTCGGTGAGGAGGATGCCGAGGCCCGCGAGCCCGGTCGGGTGGAACTGGAAGAACTCCATGTCTTCCAGCGGCAGGCCCTTGCGCCAGATGATGCCGACGCCGTCGCCCGTGAGGGTGTGCGCGTTCGAGGTGGTCTTGTAGATCTTGCCGAAGCCGCCGGTCGCGAAGATCACGGCCTTCGCCTGGAAGACGTGCAGCTCACCCGAGGCGAGGTCGTAGGCGACGACGCCAGAAGGCTGCTTGCGCCCATCGACCTCGGTCATCACGAGGTCGAGCACGTAGTACTCGTTGAAGAAGTTGATGCCGAGGCGCACGCAGTTCTGGAACAGCGTCTGCAGGATCATGTGACCCGTGCGGTCGGCCGCGTAGCACGCACGCCGCACGGGCGCCTTGCCGTGGTCGCGCGTGTGGCCGCCGAAGCGGCGCTGGTCGATCTTGCCCTCGGGCGTGCGGTTGAACGGCAGGCCCATGTTCTCGAGGTCGATGACCGCGTCGATCGCCTCTTTCGCGAGGATCTCGGCTGCGTCTTGATCGACGAGGTAGTCGCCGCCCTTGACGGTGTCGAAGGTGTGCCACTCCCAGCTGTCCTCCTCGACGTTCGCGAGGGCCGCGGCCATGCCGCCCTGCGCCGCGCCCGTGTGGGAGCGCGTGGGGTAGAGCTTCGAGATGACCGCGGTCTTGGCACCGGGGCCGGCCTCGATCGCGGCTCGCATGCCGGCGCCGCCGGCGCCCACGATGACGATGTCGAACTGGTGGTAGTGGACGCCGTCGATGACCTGGGTCTCGGCGTCGGCGCTCTGGGTGTTCACGGATCTCCTATGCGGCGCAGAACTTGGGAAGCAGGTCGGCGGGTGCGCCGATGGGGCAGGGCTCGAAGGTGAAGACGACGAGCGTGCCGAGGATGATGAGCACGGCCGCGGCGGCGAAGAGGGCGCCCTTCAGCACCTTCTGCACGAGGCCGGGGTTCGTGTAGTCGTTGACGATCGTGCGCATGCCGTTGGCGCCG
The DNA here is from genome assembly GCF_053619715.1 of Agromyces sp. NPDC055520. Lineage (NCBI taxonomy): Bacteria > Bacillati > Actinomycetota > Actinomycetes > Micrococcales > Microbacteriaceae > Agromyces > Agromyces sp. NPDC055520. The sequence goes on from NZ_JBSHJY010000004.1 coordinate 23,374, forward strand.
TGGATGAGGGCGAGCCACAGCATCAGCACGTCCCACCACTGCCAGAACGGGTCGGCCCACTTGCCGCCGACGAAGCCGAAGTCGATGGCCTTGACGCCGTCGCCGACCATGAGGTTCATGATGAGGTGTCCGAAGATGAGCACGATCAGCACGACGCCCGAGGCGCGCATGTAGATCCAGCCCCACTTCTCGAGGTTGATGCCGCGGCGGCGCGGGCGATCGGCTGGTTTCAGCGCCGACGTTTCGATGGCAGTCATAGTCCCGCGGCTCCCTAGTGGCTGAAGACGTTGATGAGGTGGCGCGGCGTGAACGCGAGCATGGTCACGACCCAGAGGGCGATGACGATCCAGAAGAGCAGCTTCTGATGGCGCGTGGCCCAGGCCCAGAAGTCCACGAGGATGATGCGCAGTCCGTTGAACGCGTGGAACACGATCGCGCCGACCAGGGCGACCTCGCCGAGGCCCATGATGGGCGTCTGGTAGGTGCCGATGACCGCGTTGTACGCCTCGGGGCTGACCCGCACGAGCGCCGTGTCGAGGATGTGCACGAGGAGGAAGAAGAAGATCGCGACACCCGTGATGCGGTGCAGCACCCATGACCACATTCCCTCACGGCCGCGGTACAGCGTGCCACCAGGCTTCTGTTTCGCGGGCGTCTCGGGTGCGGTCAGGGTTCCTGCCGAAGTCTCTGGCATGAACAACCCTCCCTGGCTGTGTGAAATCGCCCCGGGTCGCCCGGGGCATGCGGGCACACGGCCCGATTCGAGTGTAGACCCGGCGCGCAGCGGCCGCCGGTAAGGCCCGCCTAACTCTCTCGACGTCGAGATATCGACGTCAGGATGCCTCGGGGCGCGCGCCGTCCGCCCCGATACGCTGTGCGCATGGAAGAAACCCCGATCGACGGCTTCTACAGCGTCATCCCCGCCGGCGGCGTGGGATCGCGGCTCTGGCCGCTCTCTCGCGCTGACGCACCGAAGTTCCTGCACGACCTCACGGGTTCGGGTCAGACGCTGCTGAAAGACACGTGGGATCGCCTCGCCCCGCTGTCGGGCGCCGACCGCATCATGGTCGTCACGGGCCGGGCGCATCGCGCCGCGGTCGAGTCGCAGCTGCCGGGGCTCGCCGACCACAACGTCGTGCTCGAGAGCGAGCCGCGCGACTCGACGGCCGCGATCGGCCTCGCCGCCGCCATCCTCGAACGCCGCGAGCCCGGGGTGATCATCGGCTCGTTCGCCGCCGACCACGTGATCTCGGGCACGGCGCTCTTCCGCGCAGCGGTCGCCGACGCCGTGGCCGCGGCCCGCGCCGGGTACATCGCGACGATCGGCATCACGCCGACCGAACCCGCCGTCGGCTTCGGCTACATCGAGTGCGGGGCGCCCCTCGCCGTCGCGGGGGCCGAACACGTCGAGACGGTCGCGAGCTTCGTCGAGAAGCCCGATCTCGACACCGCCAAGCGCTACCTCGCCGGCGGCGCGCACCTCTGGAACGCGGGCATGTTCATCGCTCGCGCCGACGCGCTGCTCGCCGAGATCGCGCGCAACAAGCCCGAGCTGCACGCCGGCCTCGTCGAACTCGCCGCCGCGTGGGACGACCCCGAGACCCGCGGCCCCGCCGTCGACCGCATCTGGCCGCGCCTCGAGAAGATCGCGATCGACTATTCGGTCGCCGAGCCGGCCGCGGCCGCCGGCAAGCTCGCGGTGATCCGCGGGCACTTCGCGTGGGACGACGTGGGCGACTTCGCCTCGCTCGCCAAGCTCAACACGGCCGGGCGCTCGGGCGAGCTCGCCATCCTCGGTGAGAACGCCCGCGTGCTCTCCGACGCGTCGAGCGGCATCGTCGTCAGCCGCTCGAAGCGCGTCATCAGCCTGATCGGCGTGCACGACATCGTCGTCGTCGACACGCCCGACGCGTTGCTCGTCACCACGAGCGAGCACGCCCAGCGGGTCAAGGCCGTCGTCGACGCGCTTCGGCTCGGCGGTTCCAACGACGTGCTCTAGTCGACCGCGCCGCTCCCTGAGCCTGTCGAAGGGAGCCCGTCGAAGCCCGCTCCCTGAGCTTGTCGAAGGGGCGATCGAATACAGGAAAGAGGTTCCGGATGTCTGTGAGTCGAACCATTGTCGTCGCCGTGGCGGCGGTCGCGGCGTCCGTCGCGCTCGTCTCATGCGCACCGGCGCCCGACGCCGGTGACGGCGACGCGGCGAGCGAATCGTGCGTGCGCATGGTCACGAACTCGGGCGGTCTGGAGGACCGCTCGTTCAACCAGTCGAGCTGGGAGGGGCTGCAGGCGGCCGAGTCCGAGTACGACATCGAGGCGGAGGCGATCGTCTCGACCGGTGAGACCGACCTCGCGCCCAACGTGCAGCAGGCCGTCGACTCGGGGTGCGAGCTCATCGTCACGGTCGGGTGGGAGCTCGCCGAGTCGACGCTCGATCAGGCGGGCAAGAACCCCGACCTCGCGTTCGCGATCGTCGACGAGACCGTCGAGGCCGACAACGTCAAGCCCGTCGTGTTCGACACCGCGCAGGCCTCGTACCTCGCGGGCTACCTCGCGGCCGGCGTCTCGAAGACCGGGGTCGTCGCGACCTTCGGCGGCGGCAACCAGCCGCCCGTCACCCTCTTCATGGACGGCTTCGTCGACGGCGTCGCGAAGTACAACGAGGTGCACGGCACCCAGGTGCGCGCGCTCGGCTGGGACAAGGCGGCGCAGGACGGCGCCTTCACCGGCGACTTCGAAGACGTCAACAAGGGCAAGACCCTGACCGAGAGCTTCATCGACCAGGGCGCCGACGTGATCCTGCCCGTGGCCGGGCAGGTCGGCGAGGGCGCGGCGTCGGCCGCGGTCGAGCGGGGCGGCGTGTCGGTGATCTGGGTCGACAGCGACGGCTACGAGTCGCTCGCGGCGCAGTACCGGCCGGTGATCCTGACGAGTGTGCTGAAGAACACGCAAGACGCCATGGTCGAGATCGTCGGCGACGTGCTCGACGGGTCGTTCACGAACGCGCCGTTCGTCGGCACGCTCGAGAACGGCGGGGTCGAGATCGCGCCGTACCACGACCTCGCACCGCTCGTGTCGCCCGCGCTCGACGGCGAGATCGAGGGGCTGCGACAATCGATCATCGCGGGGGAGATCGTCGTGGAGTCGCCTTCCGCGCCGGGCGGTTCCGCCCCCTGATCCGGTCGAACGGCCGTTCACCCCTGTTCACGGGGCAACTGGTCTGCTCACATGAGCAGAAGATCGCGTCTTGATAACCATTGGATGTCGTCGTGCCTCGCACGATTGCGGAGTTCGCAACATTCGGTAACGTGACGATACAAGCCTCGGATCGGTCGGGGCGCAGTCTTTGGAGGACACAGTGAAGGTCACCACCAAGAAGGCCGCATTCAGCGGCTTCGCGCTGCTCGGCGCAGCCGTGCTGCTCGCCGGTTGCGCAGCGGCTCCCGAAGAGACCGACAACCCCAGCGGAGAGGCCACGAGCGACTTCCTCCCCTGCATGGTGTCCGACTCGGGCGGCTTCGACGACAAGTCGTTCAACCAGTCGGGCTTCGAGGGCCTCAACGCGGCCTCCGACGAGCTCGGCGTCAAGCCGATCACGGTGCAGTCCGACGCCGAGACCGACTTCGCCCCCAACCTCGAGAACCTCGTCGCCCAAGACTGCAACCTGATCGTCACGGTCGGCTTCGCGCTCTCGGCCGCCACGGTCGAGTCCGCGCTCGCGAACCCCGACGTCGAATACGTCATCATCGACGACGCTGCCGACAACGACTTCGACGGCAAGGTCGACGCGCCGAACATCAAGCCCATCCTCTTCGACACCGCCCAGGCGGCGTTCCTCGCGGGCTACGCTGCGGCCGACTACACGAAGACCAACGTCGTCGGCACCTTCGGCGGCATGAACTTCCCGACCGTCTCGATCTTCATGGACGGCTTCAAGCAGGGCGTCGACTACTACAACGAGCAGAACGGCAAGGGCGTCACGGTGCTCGGCTGGGACGGCACCGACGGCCTCTTCACCGGTGGCTTCGAGGCCAACGACACCGCGCGCCAGACCGCGCAGAGCCTGATCGACCAGAACGTCGACGTGCTGCTGCCCGTCGGTGGCCCGATCTACCAGTCGGCCGCTGCCGCCATCCGCGACTCTGGTCGTGAGATCGCCATGCTCGGCGTCGACGCCGACCTGACCATCACCGACCCGTCGGTCGCCGACCTCATCCTGACCTCGATCCTCAAGGGCATCTCGGTCGGCACCGAAGACGCCGTGCTCGCGGCCGGCAACGGCGAGTTCGACACCGCTCCGTTCATCGGCACGCTCGAGAACGACGGCGTCGGCATCGCACCGTTCCACGACTTCGAGTCGAAGGTCTCGCCCGAACTCCAGGGCCAGCTCGACGACCTGAAGGCTGGGATCATCGCGGGCGACGTGAAGGTCACGTCCTACCTCGGCGAGTAGTCACCACCACGCGAGTCGGGGAGGTCGGCGCACGCCGGCCTCCCCGTTCCGCGTCCGGACGCCGTTCGGCGTCTGCGCGCTCCTTCCGCGCCTGGACCCGTTCGGCGTCGGCACGCGGCCCGGCGCACATCGAACAACATCTGAGCACGAGGCATCCCTCGCTCTCAACTTTCGTGCGGCATCACCAACAGATGCGGCCCTCTCACTAGGATCGGTGACATGAAGCTCGAACTTCGCGGCATCACGAAGCGATTCGGCAGCTTGGTCGCCAACGACCACATCGACCTCACCGTTGAGGCAGGCGAGATCCACGCCCTCCTCGGTGAGAACGGTGCAGGCAAGTCGACGCTCATGAACGTGCTCTACGGTCTCTATCAGGCAGACGAGGGCGAGGTGCTCCTCGACGACGAGGTGCAGCACTTCGCGGGCCCCGGCGACGCCATGGCCGCCGGCATCGGCATGGTGCACCAGCACTTCATGCTGATCCCCGTCTTCACCGTCGCCGAGAACGTCATGCTCGGCAACGAGACGACCAAGGGGCTCGGCCGGCTCGACCTCGCCGCGGCGCGCGCCAAGGTCGAAGAGATCTCGGCGCGGTTCGGGTTCCACGTCGACCCCGACGCGCTCGTCGAAGACCTCCCCGTCGGCGTGCAGCAGCGCGTCGAGATCATCAAGGCGCTCTCGCGCGACGCCCGCGTGCTCGTGTTCGACGAGCCGACTGCGGTGCTCACGCCGCAAGAGACCGACGAGCTGATGGGCATGATGCGCCAGCTCAGAGAGTCGGGCACCTCGATCGTCTTCATCACCCACAAGCTGCGCGAGGTGCGCGAGGTCGCCGACCGCATCACCGTCATCCGGCTCGGCAAGGTCGTCGGCGAGGCCGAGCCCACGGCGACGAACGCGGAACTCGCCTCGCTCATGGTCGGCCGTGCGGTCGAGCTGACCGTGCACAAAGAAGAGCCGAAGCTCGGCGAAGACGCCCTCGTCGTCGAGCACCTCACGGTCATCGACCCGATCGGCCAGCTCGTCGTGAACGACGTGGGCTTCACGGTGCGCCGCGGCGAGATCCTCGCCGTGGCCGGCGTGCAGGGCAACGGCCAGACCGAGCTCACCGAGGCGCTGCTCGGCCTGCAGCACCACGTGCAGGGGTCGATCACGCTCGACGGCATCGAGCTCGTCGGCGAACGCGTGCGCACCGTGCTCGAATCGGGCGTCGGCTTCGTTCCCGAAGACCGCAACGAAGACGGCCTCGTCGGCGAATTCACGATCGCCGAGAACCTCATGCTCGACCGCAGCGAGTCGCTGCCGTTCGTGCGCTTCGGCAACGTGCAGCGCGGCGTGCTCGCCGACTTCGCGCGCGAGAAGGTCGAAGAATTCGACATCCGCGCCCAGGGCATCGACGAAGCCGTGCAGAACCTCTCGGGCGGCAACCAGCAGAAGGTCGTGCTCGCCCGCGAACTCAGCCGCGAGCTGCGACTGCTCGTGGCCGCCCAGCCGACCCGCGGTGTCGACGTCGGCTCGATCGAATTCATCCACAAACGCATCGTCGCGGCGCGCGACGCCGGAGTGCCGGTCGTGGTCGTCTCGACCGAACTCGACGAGGTCGCAGCGCTCGCCGACCGCATCATGGTGATGTACCGGGGCAAGATCGTCGGCATCGTGCCCGGCAACACCCCCCGCGATGTGCTCGGCCTCATGATGGCCGGGGAAACCCCTGCAGAAGGAGCCGCCGCATGAGCGACCCCACAACGCCCGGCGATGGCGCCGGCGGCGACCTCGAACCCGACATCGCGCTCGAAGAGCCGAGCGGGGCCGCCCCCGACGAGAGCGACTCGCGCGGCGGCGCCGAGGTGACGGATGCCGCGGCGCTCGCCGCCTCGCCGGCGGGCGCACCGTCGGTGACCGGCGTCGACGACGTCGAGCCGCCGTCGAAGTGGCACACGATGCTGCGTCAGATCGCCACCGGCAACGCGCTCATCTCGGTACTCTCGGTCGTGCTCGCCCTGATCGTCGGCGCGATCATGATCGCCTTCACCGACGAGCGCGTGCAGCAGACGGCCGGATACTTCTTCGCCCGGCCCGGTGACATGCTCCTCGCCGTGTGGGATTCGGTCTCCGGCGCCTACACGGCGCTGTTCCAAGGCTCGGTCTACAACTTCCGCAAAGACACCTTCCTCGCCGGCATCCGGCCGCTCACCGAGACGCTCACCTTCGCGACCCCGCTCATCGCGGGCGGCCTCGGTGTGGCACTGGCGTTCCGCGTCGGCATGTTCAACATCGGTGGTCGGGGTCAGATGCTCATCGCAGCATCCATCGCCGGCTGGATCGGCTTCGCGGTCGAGCTTCCCTGGGGCCTGCACATGCTCGTCGCGCTCGTCGGCGGTCTCGTGGGCGGCGCCCTCTGGGCGGCCATCGCCGGCGTGCTGAAGGCACGCACCGGCGCGCACGAGGTGATCGTGACGATCATGCTGAACTACGTCGCGTTCTATCTGGTGTCATGGATGCTTCGCACCCCGGGTCTACTGCAGGCGCCCGGGTCGTCGAACCCCAAGACCCCCGGGATGCACGACACCGCGATCCTGCCGCCGTTGTTCGGGCCGCAGTTCAACCTGCACTTCGGGTTCGTCATCGCGGTCGCCGCGACCATCCTCGTGTGGTGGATCCTCAGCCGCTCGAGCCTCGGGTTCAAGTTCCGGGCCGTCGGCATCAACCCCAACGCGGCCCGGGTGGCCGGCATCAACGTCAAGGGCATGTACGTCTACGCCATGCTCATCAGTGGTGCGCTCCTCGGCCTCGCCGGCGTCAACCAGGTGCTCGGCACCGTCACGACCGGATTCACCGCGGGCATCGACGCCGGCATCGGCTTCGACGCCATCACGGTCGCCCTGCTCGGGCGCTCGACGCCGTGGGGCACCTTCGCCGCGGGCATCCTCTTCGGAGCGTTCAAGGCCGGCGGATTCTCGATGCAGGCCGCCGAGGGCGTGCCGATCGAGATCGTGCTCGTCGTGCAGTCGCTCATCGTGCTCTTCATCGCAGCGCCGCCGCTCGTGCGCACGATCTTCGGCCTGCCCGACCCGAACGCCAAGCCGAAACGACGCAAGGCCGCGAAGGAGGTGGCGAAGTGACCACGACTGCCCAACGACCCCAGATGTCGCCCCAGGCGGCGTCGCTCGACACGACCGTCGTGACCAGCTGGAAGGCGCCGATCGCCTACGGCATCTTCACGCTCATCGCGCTCGCTCTCGCCGTCTTCGCCCCGCGCTCGGGCGACACGACCTACCGGTGGTCGCGCGAGTCCGACGCCATCCAGGTGCCCGACCTCGTCGTGCCCGCCGAACAGGCGCTGTGGGCGGTCGTCGCGCTGCTCGCCGTCGCGACGCTCTACTCGGTGCTGCTGGTGCGCTCGAAGCGGCGCATTCCGCTGTGGCTCACCGTCGTCTTCGCGATCATCTTCATGTTCGGCTTCCTGACGTGGGCGGGCGCCGGTTCGTCACTGCCCATGATCGGTCTGCTGTTCGGTTCGCTGAGCCTCGCGGTGCCGCTGATCTTCGGCTCGCTGGCCGGCGTGATCGGCGAGCGGGCAGGTGTCGTGAACATCGCGATCGAGGGTCAGCTGCTCGCGGGTGCGTTCACCGCCGCCGTCGTCGCATCGGTGACCGGGCAGCCGTGGTTCGGCCTCATCGCGGCGATGGTCGCCGGCATGCTCGTCGGCATGGTGCTCGCGGTGTTCTCGATCAAGTACTTCGTCGACCAGATCATCGTCGGTGTCGTGTTGAACGTGCTCGTCACGGGCCTGACGAGCTTCTTCTTCTCGCAGGTGCTCGCACCCAACGCGGCGACGCTCAACACCCCGCCGCGGTTCGACCGCTACCCGATCCCGCTGCTCGGCGACATCCCGATCATCGGCCCGGTGTTCTTCCGACAGACGGTCATCGTCTACCTCATGTACATCGCCGTGGCGCTCGTGTTCTTCGGCCTGTTCTACACACGCTGGGGGCTCCGCGTCCGCGCCGTCGGCGAGCACCCGCAGGCCGCCGACACCGTGGGCATCAACGTCAACCGCACGCGGTTCTGGAACGTGGCCCTCGCCGGCGCCATCGCCGGCCTCGGCGGCACGTTCTACACGATCGGCTCGGGCATCGCCTTCAACAAAGAGATGACGGCGGGCGCCGGCTTCATCGCTCTCGCGGCGGTGATCTTCGGCCAATGGGACCCGATCAAGGCGACCCTTGCGGCGCTGCTGTTCGGTTTCGCGTCGAATCTGCAGAACACGCTCTCGGTGATCGGTTCGCCCGTGCCGAGCGAGTTCATGCTGATGCTGCCCTACGTCGTCACGATCTTCGCCGTCGCCGGGTTCGTCGGCCGATCGAGGGCGCCCGCTGCCGACGGCAAGCCGTACATCAAATCCTGAGCGGATGCCCCGGGCCACGGGGCATCCGTCAACCGACCCATCTCGAAACGGGGGAGCACCATGACCGCAACGGATGCGATCGACTGGAACGAGCTTCGCGGGCGCGCCCGTGAGGCGATGGCGAAGGCGTACGTGCCGTACTCCGAGTTTCCCGTGGGCGCCGCGGCGATCGTCGACGACGGCCGCATCGTGAGCGGGTGCAACGTCGAGAACGCCTCGTACGGCGTGACCCTCTGCGCGGAGTGCTCGCTCGTCTCGGCGCTCGCCATGTCGGGCGGCGGCAAGCTCGTGGCGTTCACCTGCGTCGACGGCCACGGAGCCGCCCTCATGCCGTGCGGGCGCTGCCGGCAACTGCTGTACGAGCACTCGGCCGAGGGCATGCTGCTCGACACCGTCTCGGGCATCAAGACGATCGACGAGGTGCTGCCCGATGCGTTCGGTCCGCGGCAGCTCGCCGAATACCGGGGAGTGAACTCATGAGTGCCGTTGAGCCGTTCGACGCCGTCGATCTGATCCGTGCCAAGCGCGACGGGCGCGTGCTCGAGACGCCCGAGATCGACTGGCTCGTCGACGCGTACACACGCGGCTACGTCGCCGACGAGCAGATGTCGGCCATGACCATGGCGATCTTCCTCAACGGCATGACCCGCCGCGAGATCCGCGACCTCACCATGGCGATGATCGCGAGCGGCGAGCGCATGGACTTCTCGGGGCTCGGCAAGCCCACGAGCGACAAGCACTCGACCGGCGGCGTCGGCGACAAGATCACCCTGCCGCTCATGCCGCTCGTCGCGACGTTCGGCGTGGCGGTGCCGCAGCTCTCGGGCCGCGGACTCGGCCACACGGGCGGCACGCTCGACAAGCTCGAGTCGATCCCCGGCTGGCGTGCCGACCTCACGAACGACGAGATGTTCGCGCAGCTGCGCGACGTCGGCGGCGTCATCTGCGCCGCCGGCGCGGGCCTCGCGCCGGCCGACAAGAAGCTCTACGCCCTGCGCGACATCACCGGCACGGTCGAGGCGATCCCGCTCATCGCCTCGTCGATCATGTCGAAGAAGATCGCCGAGGGCACGGGCGCACTCGTGCTCGACGTGAAGTTCGGGTCGGGCGCGTTCCTCACCGACATCGAGCGCTCGCGCGAGCTCGCTCGCACCATGGTCGAACTCGGCGAAGACGCGGGCGTCGCGACCTCGGCCCTCATCACGAACATGAACGTGCCGCTCGGTCTCACGATCGGCAACGCCAACGAGGTGCGCGAGTCGGTCGAGGTGCTCGCCGGCGGCGGCCCGTCGGACGTGCGCGCGCTCACGGTGGCCCTCGCCCGCGAGATGCTCGCCCTCGCCGGGCAGCCCGACGTCGACGTGGAGGCGGCGCTCGACGACGGCCGTGCCATGGACACGTGGCGACGGGCCATCCGCGCCCAGGGCGGCGACCCCGACGCTGAGCTGCCGGTGGCGCGCGATCACCACGTCGTGACGGCTGAGCGCGACGGCGTGCTCGTGGCGCAGCACGCCCTGCCGTTCGGCATCGCGGCGTGGCGCCTCGGCGCCGGGCGTGCCCGCAAGCAAGACCCGGTGCAGCACGCGGCCGGCATCGACCTGCACGCCAAGCCGGGCGATGCCGTGCGCAAGGGAGAGCCGCTCTTCACCCTGCACGCCGATGAGCCCGCCCGCTTCGCGCGCGCGCTCGAGGCCGTCGAGGGCGCCTGGCGCATCGGCGACGCGGGCGACCCGATCGAAGACGGCGGCCCCCTCATCGCCGACCGCATCGGCCGCTGACCCCGTTTCTCCCCACCCTCTCCCTCCGCGCCTCGCGCCTCCCGTCTCGGGTCTGCGCGCCTCGCGCTCCGCGTCTCGCGCTCCGCACGCGTCCCGAATCTTGCGCGAGCGGGCAGTAGATGCCGCCTGGCCGCGATTCGGGCGGCATCTACTGTCCGTTCGACGGAGTGGAGGGGGCGGGGAATTCTGTCCCACCTGTCGCCGCACTCCGCGCGCGTCCCGAATTTGGCGCGAGCGGGCAGTAGATGCCGCTTCGGTGCGATTCGGGCGGCATCTACTGCCCGTTCGGCGGGGTGAGAGGGGTGAGAGGGGTGAGAGAGGGTGAGAGGGGTGAGGCGGCGGGACCGACGGCGCGCTACGGGCGCCAGCCGCGGGCGCGCAGCGCGGTGTCGAGGGCGTCGAGCACTTGGGCAGGGCTCCAATGCTTGGTGATCCTCACCACGAGCCAGCCCGCGGCAGCGAGGGCGTTCAACCTCGCGACATCCTTCGCCCATTGCTCGTCGTCGTCGCGGTGTTGCTCGCCGTCGTACTCGAGCAGCACCCGGTGCGCACGGAACACCAGGTCGCCCCGAGTGTGCGTGCCGTCGAGAAGGGCGATGCGCGAGTTCAGTTCGGGTTCTGGATACCCGGCGCGGCACACGGTGAGACGTGTGCGCGTCTCGCGCGCGGAGTAGCTGTGCGGGCGCATCTCGATCAACGCCGGTGTGAGCAGGGCCGCACCCCGTTTGCCCCTGCGGCGTCGCACCGCGGCGTCGATCTCGTCGCGGCTCGCGAGCGGCGTCGGCAGTCCGAGCAGTCGGTCACCTGCCTCGATGAGATCGTCGAGCGTGAGCAGCGCGCCGAGCTCGCACCACGTGTCGGCAGCGGCGAGCACGGGCATCCCGCGATGCCGACTCACGACCAACCCGTCTTTCGTCGTGTGCCCGACGACATCGCGCACACGCGGTGCCCGCTTGCCCGGCACCGTCACGTGCAGGGGAGTGGTGGACTGCAGACGCGCCGGCAGCGGAATGCCCCAGAGCTGCGCCGCCGTCGGCCCGGAGAACCACGCGATGGGGGCATCGCGCGCGAGGTAGGCGAGGCAGCGGTCGATGAGTTCTTCGGGGGCGTCGCTCGACGCGCGCACCCCGCGGAACGGCGCTCGCAGATCTCGCGCTCGCAGGCGTCGAACGCTCAGGCCATGTTCGAGGGCCTCGCCGGTCGAGAACGGCGCGATCGTGAAGGCGAGGGGGAGCGGCAGCGGCTGCATTCGTCGAGTATCGAGGGCGCGCGACATCCGCTCGCCTGAAAATCACGAACCTGTGAAGGATGCCGCGCGCTCACGCCCTGTGGAGGCAGAGTCGCCCGCGCTCGCCACTGCGTCCCTTCGTGCCCACGCTCCCCGCCGGTCCCGGTCCCGGCCCCAGTTCTGGGGTCGAACGGGCAGTAGATGCCGCGCGCAGTGCGCAGAGGCGGCATCTACTGCCCGCTCGACTGGATGAAAGGGGGCGGAATGCGCGGGTGGGGCGGAGGCAGCAGAAGGGGCAGGGGTGGGGGCGGAGGCGGAGGCCGGGGCAGGGGTGGGGGCGGAGGCGGAGGCCGGGGCGGGTGTTGGAGCGGGCAGTGCGGCGCACGGCGTCTTGCTTCGAGATTGCCGAGACTTCCGAGGCGCCCTGTCGCTATCGTGGAGACGTGAACACGATTCCGACGGAGTACCGCCTCGAAGGCGACGGCACGAACATCCAGGCCCTGCCGAAGATCTCGCTGCACGACCACCTCGACGGTGGCCTGCGCCCGCAGACGCTCATCGAACTGGCCGACGAGATCGGCCATGAGCTGCCGGCCGGCGTGGCCGACGCCGACGCGCTCGCCCAGTGGTTCGGCGAGCGCTCGAACTCCGGTTCGCTCGTCGAGTACCTGAAGACCTTCGACCTGACGACGTCGGTGATGCAGACCCGCGAGGGCCTCACTCGGATCGCGCGTGAGTTCGTGCAAGACCTCGCGGCCGACGGCGTGATCTACGGCGAGATCCGCTGGGCGCCCGAGCAGCACCTCGCGCGCGGGCTCAGCCTCGACGAGACCGTCGAGGCGGTGCAGGCCGGCATCGAGCAGGGCATCGACGATGCGCAGGCGCAGGGCCGCGGCATCCGTGCCGGTCAGCTCGTCACTGCCATGCGCCACAACGATCGCGGTCTCGAGATCGCCGAGCTCGCGGTGCGCCACCGCGACCGCGGCGTCGTCGGCTTCGACATCGCGGGCCCCGAGGCGGGGTTCCTGCCGAGCCGGCATCGCACGGCGTTCGACTTCCTCGCGAGCCAGTACCTGCCGGTCACGGTGCACGCGGGCGAGGCCGACGGCCTCGAGTCGATCCGCAGCGCGCTCTTCGACGGTCGCGCGCTGCGCCTCGGGCACGGCGTGCGCATCGCCGAAGACCTGATCATCGATCGTCAAGACGACGAGAACACCTACGTCTCGCTCGGCCCGATCGCGCAGTGGGTGCGCGACCGCGAGATCGCCCTCGAGACGAGCCCGTCGTCGAACGTGCAGACCGGTGCGATCGCGGCGTGGGGCGACGAGCTCATCGACCACCCGTTCGACCTCTTGTACCAGCTCGGGTTCCGTGTGACGGTCAACACCGACAACCGCCTGCAGTCGGGCACCACGCTCACCCGTGAACTGGCGCTGCTGAGCGACGCCTTCGGCTACGACCTCGATGACTTCGAGACGTTCCAGCTGAACGCGGCCGCCGCCGCGTTCCTGCCGCTCGACGATCGCGAAGAACTCGCCGAGCTGATTCAAGACGGCTTCGACGACGCCTGACACGGATGCTTCGAGGCGGGTCTTCGGAGCACCGTGCACCTGATTGCGCCACCCTGAACGGACTCTCATGACCTTCCCGTCGCTTCCCGACGAAGCCATCGTGCTGCAGGCGCACGCCGACGACTGGCGTGCCGCAGTGCGTGAGGCTGGCCGGGCGCTCGTGCGTTCGGGTGCGACGCGATCGGAGTACGCCGACCGCATGATCGCCGTCATCGAGGAGTTCGGCGCCTACGTCGTGATCGCCCCCGGGCTCGCCCTCGCGCATGCCAGGCCGGGCCCCGACGTGCGCCGCGAAGGGCTCGCCGTGGTGACGCTCGCCGAGCCCGTGTCGTTCGGGCACCCGCACAACGACCCCGTGCGCGTGGTCGTCGGACTCGCGGTGTCGAACGCCGAAGAGCACGTGGCATCCGTCGCCAAGCTCGCGAACGCGTTCAACGACAGCGGCATCGTCGGTCGCATGGCGCGAGCCGAGACCGCCGGCGAGCTGCGCGGCCTGCTCGGTTTCGATGCGGCACCCGAGGGAGAAGCATGAAGATCGTCGCCGTCTGCGGACTGGGCATCGGCACGTCCGCAATTCTGAAGGTCAACGCCGAGCGAGCCCTCGACCGGCTCGGGCTCACGGCGGATGTCGACGCGAGCGATCTCGCCGGCATCGCCGCCGCGTCGGCCGACGCGCAGGTGATCCTGACGTCGAGCGAACTCGCCGACGCGGTGCGCGCCGCGGTCGGTCGCAGCTTCGCCGAGATCGTCGAGGTCTCGAACTACTTCGACGTCGAAGAGATTGGCGCGAAGCTTCAGATCTCGCTCGGCTGAGCTGTTCGCTCCCTGAGCCTGTCGACGCTCCCTGAGCCTGTCGAAGGGCGCGTGTCGCGTGCCGCGCTTCGACGGGCTCAGCGAGCGATTTCCACCTACGCGACGAGTTCCCGCATGCCCGCATCGAGGGCGGCGACGGCGGCGGCCGCTGCGGCGCGACGCTCGGCGACCGTGCCCGCCTCTGACACGGCATCGATGTAGATCTTGAGCTTCGGCTCGGTACCGCTCGGGCGCACCATCACGCGGCCGCCGTCTTCGAGCACGATGCGCAGCACATCCGAGGGCGGCAGGTCGCCGAACCCGTCGGCGAGGTCTTCGATGCGTTCGACCCGGATGCCACCGATTGATGCCGGCGGCTCGGCGCGGAGCCGCGACATGATCTCGCCGATGCGCGCGAGTTCGGTGACCCTGATCGAGATCTGGGCGGAGTCGTGGCATCCGAATCTCTCGACGAAGGCGTCGAGGTGATCGGCGACGGTGCGGCCCTCGGCCTTCAACGACGCGGCGAGCGACAGGAACGCCACGCCCGCCGAGATGCCGTCTTTGTCGTGAACGGTGTCGGGGTTCACGAGGTAGCCGAGCGCCTCTTCGAAGCCGAAGACGAGGCCGGGTGCGCGCGAGATCCACTTGAAGCCGGTGAGCGTCGCCTCGAAGTCGAGACCGTAGGCCCTGGCGATCGCCTCGAGGCCGGGGGAGGAGACGATCGAGCACGCGAGGGCACCGTTCGGGCCCGAGTCGCCGGGTGCCGCGAGTGCGCGTTCGGCCGCCTGCCAGCCGAGCACGAGTCCGACCTCGTTGCCGCTCAACCGGCGGTAACCGGACTCGGCCGACGCGTCGGGAATCGCGATCGCGAGACGGTCGGCGTCGGGGTCGTTCGCGATGACGAGCTCGGCATCGACCTCGCGAGCGCGCGCGAACGAGAGGTCCATCGCGCCCGGCTCTTCGGGATTCGGGAACGACACCGTCGGAAAGGCGGGGTCGGGATCGATCTGCGCCTCGACGAGTGCGGGCGCGTCGAAGCCGGCCGCAGCCAGCACACGCGCCATCGTCTGCCAGCCCACGCCGTGCATCGCCGTGTAGACGACGCGCGGCTGCGCCACGCGCGCGCCAGCACCGCCGCCACCGCCCGCGACCTGCGCCGTCAACCGCACGTACTCGTCGACGACGCCCTCGGCGGCCGTCTCGAACACGCCGCGCGGCAGGTCGCCGACGAGCACCGAATCCGCGACGCGCTGGATCTGCGCGGCGATCTCGCCGTCCGTCGGCGCGACGATCTGCGATCCGCGGTCGATGCCGCCGAGGTAGACCTTGTAGCCGTTGTCGTTCGGCGGATTGTGCGAGGCCGTCACCATGACGCCCGCCGACACGTCGAAGTACCGCACGGCGAAGGCCAGCACGGGGGTCGGAAGCAGGCGGGGCAGCAGAATGGCCCGCACCCCGGCGCCCGCCATGATCTCGGCGGTGTCGCGAGCGAACACGGCCGAGTTCTTGCGACCGTCGTAGCCGATCACAATCGACGGCGTCTGGCCGACCTCGGCGTGCTCGACGAGATAGGCGGCGAGGCCCGCCGCCGCCTGGGAGACGAGCACGCGGTTCATGCGGTTCGGGCCGGCCGCGATCTCGCCGCGAAGACCCGCGGTGCCGAAGGCGAGGCGCCCGTCGAAGCGATCGGCGAGGTCGGCGGATGCCGCGGGGTCGCCGCCGCGCACGGCGTCGACGATCGCCGCGAGCTCGGCACGGGTCTCGGGGTCGGGGTCTTGCCCGAGCCAGGCCTCGGCGAGCGCGATGCGCTCCGCGTCACGGGGATCGATGAGCTGCGACATCCTCGAACCTCAGATCTTCGCGACGATCTTGGCGAGCAGGCTCGCGATCACCGGCTCGGCGAGACGTCCCGACTCCATGACCTCTTCGTGGCTCAGCGGCCACTGCTGGATGCCGGCCGCGAGGTTCGTGATGAGCGACATGCCGAGCACCTCCATGCCGGCTTGTCGGGCGGCGATCGCCTCGAGCGCGGTCGACATGCCCACGATGTGGCCGCCGACGATCTTCGCCATCTGCACCTCGGCGGGCGTCTCGTAGTGCGGCCCGCGGAACTGGCAGTAGACGCCCTCGTCGAGCTCGGAGTCGACCTCGTGTGCGAGGTCGCGCAGCCGCTTCGAGTAGAGGTCGGTGAGGTCGATGAAGGTCGCGCCCTCGAGCGGCGAGTCGGCCGTGAAGTTGATGTGGTCGCTGATCAGCACGGGGGTGCCGGGCTTCCAGGTCTCTTTGATGCCGCCGGCGCCGTTCGTGAGGATCATGACGGTCGCGCCCGTCGCGGCCGCCGTGCGCACCGAGTGCACGACGCGGCGCACGCCGTGGCCTTCGTAGTAGTGGGTGCGGGCGCCGATGACGAGCGCGCGCTTGCCGCTCGGCAGCAGCACCGAGCGCAGCGTGCCGACGTGGCCCTCGACCGCGGGCTTCGAGAAGCCGGGCACCTCGGTCGCGGGGATCGTGTGCGTCGTCTCGCCGATGAGTTCGGCAGCGCGGGTCCAGCCGCTGCCGAGGGTGAGGGCGATGTCGTGACGCTCGACCCCGGTGAGTTCGGCGATGCGCTCGGCCGCGAGGGCGGCGATCGCGAACGGGTCGGCAGTGGGGTCGTCGAGCGGGTTGGCAGCGTGCATCATCCCACTCTAATGACGAGCGGATGTCGCGGCGACGCCGTGCTCGTTTGCTGGTCGTAGCCCCGCGACTGGCAGAATGTGAGCATGGCCTACGAGTTCGAGCGCACACAACGCATTGCCGTCCTCGGAGGAGGACCCGGCGGCTACGAGGCGGCTCTCGCCGGCGCGCAGCTCGGGGCCGAGGTCACCCTCATCGAGCGGGCCGGCGTCGGCGGGTCGGCGGTGCTCACCGACGTCGTGCCGTCGAAGTCGCTCATCGCCACGGCCGAGGCCTCGAACGCCGTGAAAGAGGCCGCCGACCTCGGCGTGCAGTTCTATGCGAAGGGCGACGCCGAGAAGGCCGTGAAGCCCAACGTGGCGATCAACCTCGCCGCCGTCAACAAGCGCCTGCTCGGCCTCGCGGCCCAGCAGTCCGACGACATGCGCGGCAACCTGATCGAGGCCGGCGTGCACCTCGTGCACGGCGAGGGCCGCCTCGACGGGCCCAACGCGATCATCGTCGCGACCGCGAAGGGCGGCACCGACTTCGATCGCATCGAGGCCGACACGCTCGTACTCTCGGTCGGGGCCTCGCCGCGAGTACTGCCGACCGCGGTGCCCGACGGCGAGCGCGTCCTCACGTGGACCCAGCTCTACCACCTGCAGCAGGTGCCCGAGCACCTCATCGTCGTCGGCTCCGGCGTCACCGGTGCCGAGTTCGCCTCGGCGTACCGTGCCCTCGGGGCGAAGGTCACGCTCATCTCGAGCCGCGACCAGGTGCTTCCGGGTGAAGATGCGGACGCGGCATCCGTCATCGAAAAGGTGTTCAAGCGCAACGGCATGAAGGTCATGAACAAATCGCGCGCCGAGTCCGTCGTGCGCGACGGCGACAGCGTCGTCGCGACCCTGACCGACGGCCGCGAGGTGCGCGGCACCCACTGCCTGATGGCGGTCGGCTCGGTGCCGAACACGCGCGAGATCGGCCTCGAGCAGGCGGGCGTGCAACTGTCGGAGTCGGGTCACATCCGCGTCAACCGGGTGGCGCGCACCTCGATCCCGAACATCTACGCGGCGGGCGACTGCACGACGTTCCTGCCGCTGGCCTCGGTCGCGTCGATGCAGGGCCGCACCGCGGTCTTCCACGCCATGGGCGACATCGTGAACCCGCCCGAGAACCGCAACATCACCTCGAACATCTTCACGCAGCCCGAGATCGCCACCGTCGGCTGGACCGAGAAGGAGATCGACGAGGGCGTCGTGCCCGGCGTCGCCTACAAGCTGCCGCTCGCCTCGAACCCGCGCGCGAAGATGATGGGCATCCGCGACGGCTTCGTGAAGCTCTTCGCGTCGGCCGGTTCGGGCGCCATCATCGGCGGCGTCATCGTGGCGCCGAAGGCCTCTGAGCTCATCTTCCCGCTCGCGCTCGCCGTCGAGCACCGGCTCACGGTCGACCAGTTCGCCGAGGCGTTCCCGGTGTATCCCTCGCTCAGCGGGTCGCTGACAGATGCCGCGAGGGCCATGCACGTCGTACGCTGAGGTTTGCAGCGTCGCTGGAGTCGGCGCTTCCGGGTGTCGCGGAGGGCGGCGCGCGTGGGCGTCGTCGAAGGCGGCGCGCCGAACTCTGGGGGTAGCGATGAACCTGCGAGTGAAATCGGTCGAGTCCTCGATCGCCGACTCCCACGACGAGGAGCGGAGCCTGAAACGCTCGCTCGGCACGTGGGATCTCGCCCTCATGGGCATCGCGGTCGCGGTCGGCGCCGGCATCTTCTCGGTCGGCGCGCAGGCGGCGGCGAACTTCGCCGGGCCGAGCGTCATCCTCTCGTTCGTGCTCGCGGCCGTCACGTGCGGCCTCGCGATCATGTGCTACGCCGAGTTCGCCTCGACCGTGCCCGTCGCCGGCAGCGCCTACACCTTCACGTACGCGACGATGGGGGAGCTGCTCGCGTGGATCATCGGCTGGGACCTCATCCTCGAGCTCTTCACCGCTGCCGCCGTGCTCGCGAAGTACTGGGGCGTCTATCTCGGTGAGGCGCTGCTCGCGTTCGGACTGCCGTTCCCGTCGACGTTCCAGCTCGGGGGCATCGAGGTGAGCTGGCCCGCGTTCCTCATCGTCGCGGTGTTCACGGCGCTGCTCGTGGCCGGCACGAAGCTCACGGCGCGCATCGGCGCGGTGTTCACGATCATCAAAGTCGCGATCGTGCTCTTCGTCATCGTCGTCGGGTTCTTCTTCGTGAAGGCGGCGAACTTCACGCCGTTCATCCCCGAGTCGGTGCCCAAAGAGGGCGGCGCAACGGATGTCTGGACGCAATCGCTCTTCTCGTGGATGACGGGCGCCGCGCCCGCGCAGTACGGCATCTTCGGCATGCTCTCGGCGGCGGCGCTCGTGTTCTTCGCGTTCATCGGCTTCGACGTCGTCGCCACGAGCGCCGAAGAGGTGCGCGAACCGCAGAAGCGGTTGCCGCGCGGCATCTTCCTCGGACTCGGCATCGTGACGCTGCTCTACGTGCTCGTCTCGATCGTCATGACGGGAATGGTCTCGTACACCGAGCTCGCGGCTGAAGAGACGCCGTCGCTCGCGACCGCCTTCCGGCTCGTCGGGCAGGACTGGGCGTCGGCCGTGATCTCGCTCGGCGCCCTCGCGGGCCTCACGACCGTGATCATGATCATCCTGCTCGGCCTCTCGCGCATCGTCTTCGCCCTCAGTCGCGACGGGTTGCTGCCGCGGTGGCTGTCGAAGACGACCGAGCACACGAAGACTCCCGCACGCATCCAGATCATCGCGGGCACGGTGGTCGCATTCGTCGCGGCGTTCACCGACGTCGGCCTGCTCGAAGAGATGATCAACATCGGCACGCTCTCGGCGTTCGTGCTGGTCAGCATCGGCGTCGTGGTGCTGCGTCGCACCCGGCCCGATCTGTCGCGCGGCTTCCGTGTGCCGTGGTCGCCCGTGCTGCCGATCATCTCGGCGGCGCTCTGCGTGTGGCTCATGTTCAACCTCACGACGCTCACGTGGGTGCGTTTCGCCGTCTGGCTCGCGATCGGCCTCGTCATCTACCTGCTGTACGGGCGCCGCCGCTCGCGGCTCGGCCTCGAGCAGCGCGTCAGCGAGGTCGAGCTCCCGACCGCCCAGGGCACCTGATCATTCGCCTCTTCAGGAGGGGGTGTGGGAACGCGGCGCCTTCAGCGCGCGTACGGCGCCGAAACGGCCCCGCGTGCCACACCCCGTCCTGAAACGTGAAATCAGGCGTCGATGATGGCGAGCAGCAGGTGGCCGCTCGAGACGGTCGCGCCGGCCTCGGCGTTCACCGTGCCGATCACACCGTCTTTGTGGGCGAGGATCGGCTGCTCCATCTTCATGGCCTCGAGCACGAGCACGAGGTCGCCCTTGACGACCTTGTCGCCCTCGGCGACGGCGACCTTCACGATCGTCGCCTGCATGGGCGCCTTCACGGCATCGCCGGTTCCGGTGTCGACGGCGTGCGATGCAGCGCGGCGGCGGGGCGCGGCACCGGCGGTGCGGGAAGAGGAAGCGGAGGAGGAGGACCCGACGAGACGCTTCGGCAGCGTGACCTCGACCCGACGCCCGGCGACCTCGACGACGACGCTCGTGCGTTCGGCGGGGCCGGCGTTGTCGGCGAGTTCGCCCGACCACGGCTCGAGCTGGTTGTCGTACTCGGTCTCGATCCAGCGCGTGTAGATCGAGAAGGGCTCGTCGCCGGCGGGCGCGAAGGCCGGGTTGTGCACGATGTCGCGGTGGAACGGCAGCACGGTCGGCAGCCCGGTGACCTCGAACTCGTCGAGGGCGCGGCGGGCTCGCTCGAGCGCGTCGTTGCGGTCGCGACCGGTGACGATGAGCTTGGCGAGCAGCGAGTCGAACGCACCCGAGATCTCGTCGCCCGAGGTGACGCCCGAATCGATGCGGATGCCGGGGCCGCCGGGGAAGCGCAGTTGGTGCACGGGGCCCGGCGCGGGCAGGAAGCCGCGGCCCGGGTCTTCGCCGTTGATGCGGAACTCGATCGAGTGCCCGGTCGTGACGGGGTCGGCGTAGTCGAGCGCGCCGCCCTCGGCGAGGCGGAACTGCTCGCGCACGAGGTCGATGCCGGTGACCTCTTCGGAGACGGGGTGCTCGACCTGCAGGCGCGTGTTGACCTCGAGGAACGAGACGGTGCCGTCTTGACCGATGAGGAACTCGCAGGTGCCTGCGCCGACGTAGCCGACCTCGCGCAGGATCGCCTTCGACGACTCGTAGAGCAGTGCGGTCTGCGCCTCGGTGAGGAACGGCGCGGGCGCCTCTTCGACGAGCTTCTGGTGGCGCCGCTGCAGCGAGCAGTCGCGCGTCGAGACGACGACGACGTTGCCGTGCTGGTCGGCGAGGCACTGGGTCTCGACGTGGCGCGGCTTGTCGAGGTACTTCTCGACGAAGCACTCGCCGCGACCGAATGCGGCGACGGCCTCGCGGGTCGCCGAATCGAAGAGCTCGGGCACCTCGTCACGGGTGCGGGCGACCTTGAGGCCGCGCCCGCCGCCGCCGAAGGCCGCCTTGATCGCCACGGGCAGACCGTGCACGTCGACGAATTCGAGCACCTCCGAGGCATCCGCCACGGGGTTCAAGGTGCCCGGCGCGAGCGGCGCGCCCACCTTCTCGGCGACGTGCCGGGCCGAGACCTTGTCGCCGAGGCGCTCGATGGCCTCGGGCGACGGGCCGATCCAGATGAGGCCGGCGGCGATGACCGCGCGGGCGAAGTCGGGGTTCTCGGCGAGGAATCCGTAGCCGGGGTGCACGGCGTCGGCGCCCGAGCGGCGGGCGACCGAGAGCAGCTTGTCGATCACGAGGTAGGTGTCGGCGCTCGTCGCGCCGTCGAGGGCGTAGGCCTCGTCGGCGAGCTTGACATGCCGCGCGTCGCGGTCTTGGTCGGCGTAGACGGCGACGGAGCCGAGGCCGGCGTCACGGGCGGCCCGGATGACGCGGACGGCGATCTCGCCACGGTTGGCGATGAGGACCTTGGAGATGCGCGGCATAATCGTCAAGCCTATTGCGCGGGCTGCGGTGCTCTTTGGGTGTCTTCCACAAAAAGGGTGGATGTCTCTTGCGGACGCGCACAATCGCGGGGAACGCGCCTCCTCACCCCGCAGTACGAGAATCCGCCGAGGCGCTGCGGTTCCAGAGACTCGGCCAGGCGACGCCGAGCTCGCGCACGAGGTCGCGCAGCGTCGAGAGCGACAGCCCGACGACGGTCGAAGGGTCTCCCTCGACGCGGCGGATGAACGGCCCGCCGAGGCTGTCGATCGTGAACGCGCCGGCCACGAGCAGCGGCTCGCCCGTCGCGATGTAGGCGTCGATCTCGGCCTCGTCGAGGGCCGCGAAGTGCACGGTCGCGACATCCGCTCGCCCGACGGCGCCGTTGACCCGGCCGCCGCGGTGGTCGATGAGCCAGTGCCCCGACCACAGCTCGCCGCGGCCGCCGTTCTGCGCGAGCCAGCGCCGCTTCGCGACCTCGGGTTCGTGCGGCTTGCCGTGAATCGCACCGCCGGTCAGGAATGCCGAGTCGCCGCCGAGGATGAGCCCGTCGATCGGCGCGCCGCCGATCGAGGCGCCGACGAGTGCCTCGGCCTTCGCCTGTGCGAGCAGTTGCACCATCTCGCGGGCGGGCAACGGGCCCGAAACGGCCTCGCGTGCCGCGACGACCGCGTCTTCGTCGACGCCGGGCGGTGCCGCGATCGGCTCGATGCCGGCCGCGCGCAGGGTCTGCAACCGGGCGGGCGAGGTCGAGGCGAGGTAGAGGCGCATGCGTCCATCCTGCCCGCTCAGGCCGACGGCGTCGGTTCAGGCGGGCTGTGAAATGCTCGATGCATGTCAGAGAACCGGCGCCCTCGTCGAAGCGGCGGGCGCAAGCCCTCCCGATCGCCCCGCCCCGCCCCGAAGCCGCCCGCCACCGACGGGCCGGTGATCGAACTCGAGATCGACCGCGTCGCGCACGGCGGCGTCTTCGTGGCCCGCCACGAGGGGCGCGTCGTGTTCGTCTCCGACGCGATTCCGGGTGAGCGGGTCGCCGCCCGGGTGAGCGACCAGAGCAAAGACAGCTTCTGGCGCGCCGAGACCGTCGAGGTGCTGCGTGCATCGCCCGACCGTCGCGATCACGTGTGGGCCGAGGCATCCGTCGACCGCGCCCCTGAATCGCGGGCCGGCGGCGCTGAATTCGGCCACATCGGCATGGCCCGCCAGCGCGAGCTGAAGGGCGAGGTGCTGCGCGAGGCTCTCACGCGCATGGCCGGTCTCGAGGCCGCCGTCGAGGTCGACCGGGTCGACCCCGCCCTCGCGCCCGGCGTCGACCCTGAAGGCGGCCCAGAGAACGGCACCGGATGGCGCACCCGCCTGCGCCTCCACGTCGGCCCCGACGGCCGGGTCGGGCCCTACGCGGCCCGAAGCCACAACGTCGTCCCCGTGACATCCGTGCCGTTGGCGGTGCCCGAGCTGGCCGCCCTTGCACCGCTCGGTGATCGCTTCCCCGGCGCCGCCGCGATCGATCTGATCGCGCCGAGCGCCGGCGACCCGGCGATCGTCATGGTCGAGGGCGACGGCGACCGGATGCCGCGTGGCCCGCGCCCGACGATCGTCGAACGCGTGGGCGATCGCAGCTTCCGCCTCGACCGCGACGGGTTCTGGCAGGTGCACCGCGGCGCGGCGGCGACGCTCACGCGTGCCGTGCAGGAGCTCGTCGACGGCGACCTCTTCGACCCTCGCGCCGCCAACCACGACCTCTACGGCGGGGTCGGGTTGCTCGCGGCGGCCGTCGGCGACCGCTTCGGCGAGACGGTGCGCATCACGACGGTCGAGTCCGACGCGCGGGCCACCGAGCACGCCGGCGCGAACCTCGCCGAGTGGCTCGGCGCACGGGCCGTGACCGCGCGCGTCGACCGGTACCTCGACGCGCTGGCGGCCGGCGCCGGCACGGCCGAGCGTGCGCGACTGCGCGACGCCACGATCGTGCTCGACCCGCCGCGCGCCGGAGCCGGTCGCGCCGTCGTCGAACGACTCGCCGAGCTGCGACCGCGCCAGCTGGTGTACGTCGCCTGCGACCCCGTCGCCTTCGCCCGCGACGTGGGCCTCTTCCGCGAACGCGGCTACGAACTCGACGAGCTCCGCGCCTTCGACCTGTTCCCGAACACCCACCACGTCGAGGCGGTCGCCCGCCTCCGCGCTATCGTGTGAGACGTGACTGAGGGCGAAGTCGGGACAGCGACGCCGACAAGACGAGCGGATGCCGCGGCGACCGTCGCGATCGTCGACGACCACGAAGCCGTGCGACTCGGCCTTCGGGCGGCGTGTCGCGACGCAGGCTACGACGTCGTGGTCGACGCGGCGAGCGTGCCCGAGCTGCTCGCCGGCCTGGCCGGCCGCTCGTGCGACGTCGTCGTGCTCGACCTGTCGCTCGGCGACGGTTCTTCGGTGACCGAGAACGTGCGAGCCGTGCTCGCGACGGGCAGCGCCGTGCTCGTGCACAGCATCGCCGATCGCGTGGCCGCGGTGCGGGAGTCGCTCGCGGCCGGCGCCGCCGGCGTGATTCCGAAGGCGTCGCCGATGGCGGCGGTCATCGCCGCGATCGCCACGGTGGCCCGCGGCGAAGCGCTCAACAACGTCGAGTGGGCCAGTGCGATCGAGGCCGACCGCGACTTCGCGAAGGCGCAGCTCGGCCGGCGCGAGCACGACGTGCTGCACCTCTACGCCTCGGGGCTGCCGCTGAAGACGGTCGCGATGCAGCTCGGCATCGCGCACTCGACCGCGCGCGAGTACCTCGATCGCATTCGGGCGAAGTACATCGAGGTGGGCCGCCCGGCTCCGACGAAGGTCGACCTGCTGCGCCGCGCCGTCGAAGACGGGATCCTGCCCGGGCTCGACGATGGCGCCGATGCCGCCCGTTGACTGGCGGGTGACGCGCATCGCGCGTCGTCGTTCGTCGGTGACCCGCGCGCAGGTCGAGACCGTCACCGGCCGTGCGCTCGGCCTCTTCGGGCTCGTGTTCGGGGCGCAGACCGTGCCCGTGGCGCTCGCGCAGACCGACGCCCTGCTGCCCGGCGCCGAGGCCGCCCTCATGGCGGTGCTGTACGGCGCGATCGTCGCCCTCGCCGTCGCGACCGTGGCGAAGGTCGCGGTGCGCACCGCGAGCCTCGCCTTCGCGGTGCTCTACGCGCTCGCGCTCGTGGCGTGGCCCCTCATCGTCGACGACCCGGCGGCGCTCGACGGCTCGGCGCCGTGGCTCTACTACCTCTGCACGGTGGCGACGACGGCCGCGGTGGTCGCGGTGCGGCCGATCTGGGCGGCCGCCTACACGATGGTCGTGCCGGCCGTCTACGGCGTGGTGCGATACCTGCCGGCCGGCGGTGAAGCGGGGCCGTTGCTCGCGGTGCTCGATGCGATGTACGCGGTCGTGCTCGGCGTCGTCGTGCTCGTCATCGTCACGATGCTGCGCCAGGCGGCCGAGTCGGTCGACTCGGCGCAAGAGGCCGCTCTCGAACGCTACGACGTGGCGGCGCGCCTGCACGCGAACGAGATCGAGCGGGTCAAGGTCGACGCGCTCGTGCACGACAGCGTGCTGACCACCCTGCTCTCGGCGGCGGCTGCGACGACGCCCGATCAAGAGCAGCTCGCCGCGCGCATGGCGCGCGATGCCGTGCAGCGGCTCGACGAGGCCGGGGTCACGGGGCCGCGCGCCCTCGATCGTGTGGCGCTGCCGGTGCTCGTGCGCCGGCTGCGTGCAGCCCTCACGACCTTCAGCACGCCGTTCACCGTTCGCGTCGTGAACGCGGGCGGCGTCGAGCTGCCCGTCGAGGCGATGGAGGCGCTGTACACGGCGACCGTGCAGGCCATGGTCAACAGCCTGCAGCACGCCGACGAGCCCGGTCTGTCGACGAGACGCGAGCTGCGTATCAGGGGCGTGCGCGCGGGCGGCTGCGTCATCGAGATCTCCGACAACGGCCGGGGCTTCGCGATCGATCGGGTGCCCGCCGAACGCCTCGGTCTGCGCGTCTCGATCGAGGAGCGCATGGCCAACTCGGGCGGCGTCGCCCGCATCGAGTCGAGGATCGGGCACGGGACGACGGTGACGGTCGCCTGGCCGCTCGGGGCGGGTGCCGCATGATCTCCATTCCCCGCTGGCTGCTGCTCGTACTCGGCGCGCTCTTCTCGGCCTACCACGTCGTGCTCGGCGTCTATTCGCTCGATCAGGTGGCGTCGCCGTGGCCGGCGATCGTCGCGCTGCTGCTCTACTCGGCGGCCACGGTGCTGAGCCTCTGGCCGACCAAGCGGGTGCGCATGCCCGACTGGCTCGCCGCGTTCGACCTCGCGGTCTCGATCGTGCTGCCGCTGCTCGTGACGAGTCAGCTCGACCCCGACGCGAACAACGGGTACGCCACGTGGTACGTCGCGGCCGTGGGTACGCTCATGACGATCACCGCCGCTCGTCGCCAGTTGACGGCAGCCTGGCTCGGGGTGATCGCCCTCGCCGTGCAGAGCATCGTCTGGGCCGGCCCGTTCTCGCTCGGCGGTCTCGGCGTGATCGGCAGCATCGTCTGGGTCGGCATCGCCCACATGCTCACGACCGCCCTGACGAATGCCGCGCGTGAGACGCGCCGTTACGCGCAGGCCGAGCGCGAGGCGGCCGCGTGGCAGGCGGCCCAAGACGCCCATCTGTTCGAGGGGCGCATGCGTCTCGCGCACACGAATCGGCTCTCCGCACCGATGCTGCGGCGCATCGCCGACCGCGACGGCGCGCTCACCGAGGAGCAGCGGGCCGAGTGCCGCAGGCTCGAGGCGGCGATCCGCGACGAGATCAGGGGCCGGATGCTGCTGACCGACGCGGTTCGCTTCGAGGTGCAGCGTGCCCGGGCGCGGGGCATCACCGTCACGCTGCTCGACGAGGGCGGCATCGACGACCTCGACGAGGCCGAGCGCGATCGGGTGCTGTCGCGCGTCGCCGAGGCGGTCTCGGGGTCGACTGCGGATCGCATCGTCGTGCGCACCGCCGCCGAGGCGTCGCCCGTCGCGGTCACGGTCGTCGGGCTTCGGGACTCCGCCGCGTCGGCATCGGATTCCGACGAGGCCGAGGTCGAGCTCTGGCTCGAGATCCCGCGGAAGCTCTGACGGCTCGCCGGACATGAGACCGACGGCACCCGCCGGACATGAGATCGACGGCACCCGCCGGACATGAAGGATGGGGGGCCGGTCTGAGACCAGCCCCCCATCAAGCCCGAGTCGCGGCGACAACCCGAATGTCGCCCTGACTCGCCCCCAACTGCCATCGGTTACCCGACCGATGACGGTGGCGACTCCTGTGGAGCCTGCACTGACAATATTGGTGCACAATTCAACGCCCGCAAAGTCGTCATTTCGGGGGACATGGATTGTCCCCCTCGGGCGAGCTCGCGAGACGCTCGCCGAACGTCGGGGGACACGACCGGTGTCACGAGACGGGGCGATGAAGCGCGGTGCAGCGACGGACGCGCACGCAGCCTGCGGTTCAGCGGCCGCTGCGCACCCAGCGCCCTGGGCCGACGGTGAACGGCCGGCGCAGTGCGCCGTCGCTGCGCACCCAGGGACTGCGGCCCGGTTCGTCGACGGATGCCGCGGCGCTCGACTCCTCGTCGATGGCGGCGAGCAGCACGGCGGTGACCGCGGCGGCGTCTTCGGGGGTGACCACGCGGGTCACGAAACGCAGCGCGGCGGCGCGGTCGTCGCCGGTCTGCTCAGCGGTGTCGTCGCTCATGTCGCCCCCTACAGCGGGATGTTCCCGTGCTTCTTGGCGGGCAGGCTCGCGCGCTTCGTGCGGAGCGCCCGCAGCGCCTTGACGACGGCGACCCGGGTCGCCGCGGGCTCGATCACGCCGTCGAGCTCGCCGCGCTCGGCGGCGAGGAACGGCGAGGCCACGTTGTAGGTGTACTCGTTCGCGAGCTTCGTGCGCACCGCGGCGACGTCTTCGCCCGCCTCTTCTGCGCGCTTGATCTCGCCGCGGTAGAGGATGTTGACGGCGCCCTGACCGCCCATGACGGCGATCTCGGCCGTCGGCCAGGCCAGGTTGATGTCGGCGCCGAGCTGCTTGGAGCCCATGACGATGTAGGCGCCGCCGTAGGCCTTGCGGGTGATGACGGTGACGAGCGGCACGGTCGCCTCGGCGTAGGCGTAGAGCAGCTTCGCGCCGCGGCGGATGACGCCGGTCCACTCCTGGTCGGTGCCGGGCAGGTAGCCGGGCACGTCGACGAGGGTGAGGATCGGGATCGAGAAGGCGTCGCAGAAGCGCACGAAGCGCGAAGCCTTCTCGCCCGCGGCGATGTTGAGCGTGCCGGCCATCTGCGAGGGCTGGTTGGCGATGATGCCGACCGAGCGGCCCTCGACCCGTGCGAACCCGATCAGGATGTTCGGCGCGAACAACGGCTGCACCTCGAGGAAGTCGCCGTGGTCGACGATGCCCTCGATCACCGCGTGCATGTCGTAGGGCTGGTTCGGCGAGTCGGGGATGACGGTGTTCAGTCGCCGGTCGTCGTCGGTGATCTCGAGTTCGGGCTCGGCGTCGTACACCGGGGCATCCGTCATGTTGTTGTCGGGAAGGAACGAGACGAGCGTGCGCGCGTAATCGAGCGCGTCGGATTCATCGCTCGCGAGGTAGTGCGCCACGCCCGAGACCGAGTTGTGGGTGAGGGCGCCGCCCAGCTCCTCCATGCCGACGTCTTCGCCCGTGACGGTCTTGATGACGTCGGGGCCGGTGACGAACATCTGGCTCGTCTTGTCGACCATGATCACGAAGTCGGTGAGGGCGGGGGAGTAGACCGCGCCGCCGGCCGCGGGGCCGCACACGATCGAGATCTGGGGGATGACGCCCGAGGCCTGCGTGTTGCGGCGGAAGATCTCGCCGTACTTGCCGAGGGCCACGACGCCCTCTTGGATGCGGGCGCCGCCCGAGTCGAGGATGCCGATGATCGGCACGCCGGTCTTCAGCGCGAGCTCCATGACCTTGATGATCTTCTCGCCGGCGACCTCGCCGAGCGAGCCGCCGAAGATCGTGAAGTCCTGCGAGTACACGGCCACCTGGCGACCGTGGATCGTGCCGGTGCCGGTCACGACGGCGTCGCCGTAGGGGCGCTTGGCCTCCATGCCGAACGCGTGCGTGCGGTGCCGCACGAACTCGTCGAGCTCGACGAAGGAGCCGGGGTCGAGCAGCTCGGCGATGCGCTCGCGCGCCGTCATCTTGCCTTTGGCGTGCTGCTTCTCGATCGCCGCCTCGCCGCTCGCCGTCACGGCTTCGTGGTAGCGCAGCTTGAGGTCGGCGAGCTTGCCCGCGGTCGTGGAGAGGTCGGGGCCGTCAGTCGCTTCGGTCACGCCGTTCACTCTACCGCTGAGCAGTTGGCCGACTTCCTTGACGGATTCCTACAAGATCGACTCCCGTTCCCTGAGCTTGTCGAAGGGAAGCTGCCCGGTGTCGCTCCCCTTCGACGGGCTCAGGGGGCGTCTGGCTGGGTAGGGTGATCGCATGGAGTGGGAGCGTTCGCGGGCGGCGGTGTCGAGGTTCGAGTTCCGTGACGAGGTCGGGTCGACCAACGACGAGCTGCGCGAGGCCGCCGGCGGGTCGGATGCCGCGGGCTGGCGTCACGGCTCGGTGCTCGTCACCGACAACCAGACGCAGGGCCGGGGGCGCCTCGGCCGAGTCTGGCTCGCCCCGACGGGCAAGACGCTCGCGATCTCGGTGCTGCTGCGACCCGAACTCGAGGGCGGCGGCGCGTTGCCGCCCGACGCCTACGGCTGGATTCCGCTCATCGCCGGCGCCGCGATGACCGAGGCCGTGCGCCGCGCGATCCCCGCCCCGCCGCCGCCCGAGCCCGACTCGCGCCCTGAGCCCGTCGAAGCGCGTGGCACCGCCGACGACAGCGGCGGCGTCGAGGTCGAGCTCAAGTGGCCGAACGACGTGCTCGTCTCGGGCTACAAGATCTGCGGCATCCTCTGCGAGCTCCTGCCTTCGACCGGCTCGGGGAGCGGCGAGGCGGTCATCGTGGGTGCGGGCCTGAACCTCACGCTCGACGAGCACGACCTGCCCACGCTGACGTCGACGTCGCTGCTGCTCGTCACCGGCGAGCGGCCCGATGCCGACGCAGTGCTCGCCGACTACCTCGGCACCCTGCTCGAACTCGTCGATCGATTCATCCGCTGGGGTGGCGACGCAGAGGCGAGCGGAATCGCCGCCCGCGTGACCGAGCTGTGCGGCACCATCGGCAGCGAGGTTCGCGTCGAGCTGCCCGGCGACCGCGAGCTGCTCGGGCGCGCCGAACGGCTCGACGCCGATGGCCGACTCGTCGTGATCGACCGCGAGAACGGCGAACCGTGGTCTGTCGCCGCGGGCGACGTCACGCACCTGCGGTATTAATGGGCGTATGAGGCCAGCCGCGACACCCGATGCGACCGTGCCGCCGGCGCAGCCGCCGGAGCGCGTCGTCGCGCGGTTGCGCCGAAATGCCCGCGTGCTGACGCTGCCCGTGATCGTGCTCATCGCGGTGGCGGGGGCGACGGCCTACGGCCTCGGCGTGTTCCACGAGCTCTGGCAGCAGCTCGCGATCGCGGGCGGCGCGCTGCTCGTCGTGCTGCTCGTCGTGTTCCTGCCGTTCCTCGCCTGGCTCACCCGGCGCACGACTATCACGACCCGGCGCATCATCGTGAGCAGCGGCATCTTCGTGCGCGTGCGGCAAGAGCTGCTGCACAGCCGCGGCTACGACGTCACGGTGCGTCGCACGTGGGCGCAGAGCGCGTTCGGCTCGGGCGACGTGCGCATCAACACGGGTCACGAGAAGCCGTTCGTGCTGAAGGACGTGCCGAAGCCGGCCCTCGTGCAGGGCGCCCTGCACGAGCTCATGGGCGAGGAGCATTCCCGCGTCGCAGACCGCCGCAGAGCCGAGCAATCGATGATCGACGGCGACACCGTGGCATGGGGCGGACGCTGAACCTGAGCGACTGAGCGTTGAATCTGAGAGCCTGTGCAGCGGCGCGCGCCGAAAGGACGTAACGTTGACAGGTGGTCTCGTGTTGCCCGAGCGCGAGCCGCACGATGAAGGGTTCCTCTTGGCCGACGAATGCAAACACGGTTTCGATGACGGCCTCTGCGCCATCTGCTTTCCCCCGCCCGAGCCCGAGGCGAGACCGGCGCCCGCTCCGGTCGCTCGTTCGGCACGCTCCTCGACGACGCGCAGCGGCCGCCCGCCTGCGCGCGTTCCCGGTGCCTCGCGGCCCGCGATCGCCTCTGACGCGCCGCGTCTCGACCTCAAGGCGATGCGCATCTACCACGTGACGCACATCGACAACCTGCCGCCGATCCTCGACGCCGGCGCGCTGCTCGCCGATGCCGCGGGCGCCGCACCCGTCGTCGATCTCGCGGCCCCCCACGCCCGCGAGTACCGGCGCGGCGCCGGGGTCGCAGGCACCGACGCCGTCGTGGCCGACTACGTGCCGTTCCTGCTCACGACCGACGCGCACGTGTGGAACGCCGTGCGCACGGCCACCCCCGACCCGCGCCTCGGCGACGAGGCCGTCACGCGCGCGCCCGCCGACTTCGTCATCTTCGTGAGTTCGCTGACGAGCGCGCAGGGCGCGAACGCCGAGGTGCCCGGCACCATCGTCGTCAGCGAAGCGGATGCCGCGGTCTCAGGTGCGACCGTCGCGACCGAGTGGCCCGATGTGCAGCGACTGCTGCAGCGCCTGCACCGCGACGAAGAGGGTGCCGGCCTCGACGGCGCAGAGCTGCTCGTGCGCGAGTGCCTGCCGCTCGATGACGTGGCGCTCATCGCGGTCGCCAACGAGCCCGTGCGCGACCGGGTGCGGGCCGAGCTCGCCGGCGCCGGTGTGCGTGCCCGCGTCGCGGTCTACCCGCCCTGGTTCCAGCCGACCGCTGCGCCGGCGGCGTAGTCGACGCTCGCTGAGCCTGGTTCGGTCGCTGAGCCTGTCGAAGCGCCCATCGACGGGCTCCCTTCGACAGGCTCAGGGAGCGGGCTCTTCGAACAGCGAGCGCTGCGCCTCTTCGACGCGCGCGAGGTTCGAGAGCCCGTCGGTGCGGTGGTGCCCGAAGACCCAGTAGCGGTAGAGCACGAAGCGAAAGGCCGTGCCGAGCGCGAGGCCGACCACGTTCGTCGCGATGTTGTCGGCCACGAGGCTCGTGTAGCCCAGCCAGTGATGGCTGACCCAGAGGCATCCGAGTGCGATCGCCATGCCGCCCAGCGAGACGATGACGTACTCGACGAACTCGCGCAGGTAGTTCTTCCTGCGGTGGTTGCGGAACGTCCAGTAGCGGTTGCCGAGCCAGTTGAAGACGATCGCGACGCTCGTCGAGATCGTCTTCGCGCCGATCGCCGACTGCGCCCAGTGGTCGTCGCCGAAGACGCCGAGCCGCAAGGCGTTGAAGAGCGTCACGTCGATCACGAGGCCGATGAGGCCCACGACGCCGAACTTCACGGCGTAGGCGAGCAGGCCGTTCCACAGGCGGGTGAGGGCGCTCGCGAGGCGGGTGGGCACCGGCACATCCTATGCCGTCGGGCGCGGCCTAAACTGAACTGTGCGCCTGTGCTGGCGTGGCGGCGGCGGTGAACGGAGAGCATGGCGTGCGAGTCGGAGTGATCGGTGGAGGCCAGCTCGCCCGGATGATGATCCCCGCGGCGATCGAGCTCGGCGTCGACATCAGGGTGCTCGCCGAGGCCGAGGGCATGTCGGCGGCGATCGCGGCCGACAGGGTCGGCGACTACACCGACGCTGCGACGGTGCTGGCGTTCGCACGCGAGGTCGACGTCATCACCTTCGACCACGAGCACGTGCCGCAAGACGTGCTGCGCGCGCTCGTCGACGCGGGCGTGCCCGTGCACCCGGGGCCCGATGCACTGCGCGTCGCGCAAGACAAGCTCGTCATGCGCGAACGGCTCTCGGAACTCGGTCTGCCGGTGCCCGACTGGGCGCGCGTCGAGACCGTCGACGAGCTCGACGACTTCATCGCCGACCACGGCGGCGTCGCGGTCGTCAAGACCCCCCGCGGCGGCTACGACGGCAAGGGCGTGCGCGTCGTGCGCAGCGCCGCAGAGGTCGCCGAGTGGTTCGCGACGATCGCCGAAGACGGTCGCGCGGGCGCGCTGCTCGTCGAAGAGCTCGTCGACTTCCGCCGCGAGCTCGCGCAGCTCGTCGCGCGCCGCCCCTCGGGCGAGGTCGTCGCCTGGCCGCTCGTCGAGACCGTGCAGGTCGGCGGCGTGTGCAGCGAGGTCATCGCGCCCGCGCCGCGATCGGCCGGCAGGCTCGCGGATGTCGCGGGCGACGTCGCCATCGCGATCGCCGAGGGGCTCGGGGTCACGGGTGTGCTCGCGGTCGAGCTCTTCGAGACGAGCGACGAGCGCATCCTCATCAACGAACTCGCGATGCGGCCGCACAACAGCGGCCACTGGTCGATGGACGGCTCGACCACCGGGCAGTTCGAGCAGCACTTGCGGGCCGTGCTCGACCTTCCCCTCGGGGCCACGGGCAGCCGCGGCGAGTGGTCGGTCATGGTCAACGTGCTCGGCGGGCCGGTCGAGGGCTCGCTCGCCGACCGCTATGCCGAGGCGCTCGCCGGCCACCCCACCGTCAAGGTGCACAACTACGGCAAGGCGCCCCGGCCCGGGCGCAAGATCGGGCACGTCACGGCCACGGGCGACGACCTCGACGCGGTCGTCTACGAGGCGCGGGCCGCGGCGGCGTTCTTCCAGGACTGAACCCACCCGTTCGCTGAGCTTGTCGAAGCGACCCGACTCCCTTCGACAGGCTCAGGGAGCGAAGGGCGCGCCCTGCGGAATCTCACAGCACGCGGCCCTACACTCGATCAAGTGATTGAGACGAACACCGCTCCGCTCGTCGGCGTCGTGATGGGTTCCGACTCCGACTGGAACGTGATGCACGAGGCATCCGCTCTGCTCGACGAATTCGGCGTCGCGCACGAGGTCGAGGTCGTCTCGGCGCACCGCACCCCCGAGAAGATGATCGCCTACGGCAAGCAGGCCGCCGCCCGTGGCCTCAAGGTCATCATCGCCGGCGCCGGCGGCGCAGCGCACCTGCCCGGCATGCTCGCCTCGGTCACGACCCTGCCCGTCGTGGGCGTGCCCGTGCCGCTGTCGCGGCTCGACGGCCTCGACTCGCTGCTCTCGATCGTGCAGATGCCCGGCGGCATCCCGGTCGCGACCATGGCCATCGGCGGCGCCAAGAACGCCGGCCTGTTCGCGGTGCGTGTGCTCGCGGCATCCGACCCCGCTCTCGCCGAAGCGCTCGGCACGTACGCGACCGACCTCGCGGCGCTCGTCGAAGAGAAGAACGAACGGCTCAAGCAGAACCGATGACGCTCGCCGCCAGCCCGATCCGCTACCCGGACGTCGCCTCACGCACGGTCATGACCCGCCGCGCGTGGTGGCTCGTGGTGCTCAACTTCCTGATTCCGGGCGCCCCGCAGGTGCTCGCCGGTAGTCGCAGGCTCGGCCGCTTCGGGCTCGGCGCGACGCTCGTGCTCTGGACCCTGGCGATCGCAGCGCTCGTCGTCTACATCTTCTGGCCCGCGACGCTCTACACGGTCTTCTCGATGTCGATCACGCTCTGGATCGTCGCAGCCGTGCTCGCGTTCTACGCGGTGCTCTGGGTGATCCTGACCTTCGACACGCTGCGGCTCGTGCGGCTCGTGAAGACGGCGCCGTCGGCCCGAGCCTGGGTGGCGGCGTTCTCGGTGCTCGTCATGGCGGGCCTGTCGGGCACCGCCGCGTACGGCGCCTATGTCGCGACGACGGCGAGCGGGTTCCTCTCCTCGGTGTTCATGGCGGGCCCGTCGGAGCCGCCCGTCGACGGTCGGTATAACATCCTGCTCCTCGGCGGCGACTCCGGGCCCGACCGTGAGGGCATGCGGCCCGACAGCATGACCGTCGTCTCGATCGACGCCGAGACCGGCCAGGCCGTCACGATCGGCCTGCCGCGCGACCTCGAGTACGTGCCGTTCCCCGAGGACTCGCCGCTCGCGGCCGTCTACCCCGAGGGCTACGGTGCGATCGACGGCTGCGAGGTCGACGTCTGCCAGCTCAACTCGATCTACACCGAGGTCGAGCTGAAGAGCCCCGAGATGTACCCGAACGCCGTCGCCGAAGGCAGCGAGCCCGGCATCGAGGGCGTCAGGGACGCCGCAGAGGGCATCACCGGCCTCGAGATCCAGTACTACGCGCTCATCGACATGCAGGGCTTCCAGCAGCTCATCGACGCGCTCGGTGGGGTCGACATCAACGTCGACGTCCGCATCCCGATCGGCGGCGACGAGAACAACGAGGGCGTCGACGGGTGGATCGAGCCGGGGCAGCAGCACCTCGACGGCTATCACGCGCTCTGGTTCGGCCGGGCGCGGTACGGCACCGCCGGCGGCGACTACGAGCGGATGGCGCGCCAACGCGTGCTGCAGGAGGCCGTGCTGCACCAGTTCACGCCGACGAACGTGCTCTCGAAGTTCCAGGAGGTCGCGTCGGCGGGCGCCGACACCGTCAAGACCGACATCCCCCAGTCGATGCTCGGCTATTTCGTGAACCTCTCCTTGAAGACCAAGGAACTGCCGATCACGACGGTCGAACTCGTGCCGGCCAACGGCATCGACCCGACCGATCCAGACTGGGACTACATCCGCTCGCTCATCGTGCCGGCCGTCGCCCCCGTCACAGAAGAACCTGCGGCGGAGTGATTTCCCACGATCGAGCGGAAGCCGCGGCATCCGCTCGATCGCCATGGCGCTCGAAAGGCTGCGTCACAGAGGATGCGGGCTCAGAGGTCGGCGTGCAACTGCCAGACGCGCTCGGCGGAATCGCGCCAGCTGAATGCATACGCACGGTCGCCCGCCGTCACGGAGAGTCGCTCAGCCAGCGCCGGAGACTCGACGACGTTGCTGATCGCGGCCGCGAGTCGCTCGGTGTAGCCCCCGCCGATGCCGATCGGTACCGTCAGCCCGGCCTCGGCCGCTACCTCGACGTACGCGGGGGTGTCCGAGTGGATCACGGGCAGGCCGAAGTCGAACGCCTCGATCAGCGAGGTGCCGGAGCCCTCGTCATGGCTTGGGGCCACGAAGGCGGTCGCGCCTGCCAGGATCACGGCGAGGTCTGCCGGGTCAGCCGAGTCGATCGCGTGGACGCGCCGAGGATCGACGCCCGACTCCTGGGCGACGGTCGCGAGATGCAGTTCGCCCCACGTCGGGGGGCCGACGACGATGAGGGGTATTTCGGGCATGCCGGGTCGGCCGAGCGCCTCGAGCAAGTCGACGATCCCCTTGCGTGGTTCCAGCGTGCCGGCGGCGACGAGATAGGCGGGCGGTAGGGCGAGCCGCGCGGTCCGTGCTGCAGCCTCGATGGGATCTGCCGGGACGGTGACACCCGGCCTCGCGGCCGTGCCGATGACGCGAACCCGATCGCCGAAGTCGACAAACTTCGCGAGCCGCTCCGCGAGCGCGTGGGTCGGCACGACGATGGCATCGGCGTGCTTGCGTGCCCGCTTCAGCATGTGCTTGTGCCAGGCGACCGACGCGGTCGTCAGGGTCTCGGGGTGCGTCCAGGCGAGGAGGTCGTGGACCGTCACCACGATTTGGTCGCCGGAGGAGTTGCGGTCGTGACGCCGGAGCGGAGCGAAGAGCCCGGGGGCATGGATCATGCCGCCGCCCGGTGAGGTCGTCAGTCCGAGCTGCCACGCCGCGGCGAGCTCGCGACGAGCGAGGGTGGTCTTGTAGAGGCCAGAAAGTCCGGGGAACTCGATTTCGAGACGCTCGTAGTCGGAGGGAGGAGAGGAGGAGACGATGCCCTCGATCTCGCACCCGGCGGGCGTGGCCTGGATGAGGGCGCGTGTGAGCGCCTCGGCATAGGCGCCATGCGGTCCGGGGACCGGTGCGATGACCTGATCGACGATCACGCGCAGGGTCGTGGGCATGGGACTCCTTCACTCGACTGGTGGGCGGGCACCGTCACCAATCTAGCGTCGTGCCGCTGACGAAACCGGGGGAATGCGCCTCCCGTGGAGGGAACGACCACGTCGACAGGGCAAGATGGAGTGTCCCCGTTCCTCGAGCCTGAAGAGTCAATGAGTTCGTCAGCAGTCAGCCCGCGTGTGGTCGCGGTCGTCGTCGCGTACAACCGGCGGGATCTTCTCGTCGAGGTGCTCGAAGCGCTCGCAGCCCAGCGCCATCCCCTCGCGAGAGTCGTCGTGGTCGACAACGCATCGACGGACGACTCGGCCGAGATCGCGCGGGCCGCGGGCGACCTCGTCGACTTGGTCTCCCTCCGACGGAACACCGGCGGTGCCGGGGGTTTCGCCGCAGGAATGGCCATCGCGCTCGATCGGCACGAGGCCGACTGGCTCTGGCTCATGGATGATGACACGGTGCCCACTCCCGATGCGGTCGCGACCCTCTTAGCCGCGGTCGCGGGAACCGATGTCGTCGCTGCCGGTTCCCGCGTCATCTGGACGGATGGCACCGAGCATCCGATGAACACGCCGAGGGCGAAGCCGTTCGTGTCGAAGTCCGAACGCGCCGCGGCGGCGCGTCGCGGCGGGGTCGCGATCCGCAGCACCTCCTTCGTCTCCATGCTCGTTCGCGCCGACGTCGTGCGCGAGGTCGGGCTGCCGATCGCTGACTACTTCATCTGGAACGATGACTTCGAGTACTCCACTCGAGTTCTGCGCGGTCGCCGTGGGCTACACGTCCCCGCGTCGGTGGTGGTGCACAAGACGAAGGTGCTCGGCTCGACCGATGCCGACCCGGGGCCGCGCTTCTACTACGAGGTGCGGAACAAGCTCTGGATGTTCCGGGGTTCGCAGAGTCTGTCGGTGTTCGAGAAGGCCGTGTACGGAGCGTCGAGTGTGCGGCGCTGGATAAAGACGTTCGTCCGTTCCTCCGATCGGGCGGTGCTCCGCGACGGATGGCGGCGCGGATACCGGGACGGTATCAGGACCAGGCCGCGGCCGAACTCGATGTCACTCGCGGATCTCGGCGCCGTGAGCGAAGCGGTCGCACGTGTGGAGCCTTCATGACCGAGAAGTTCACCCTGCTGATGCCGGTGTACCGCGGGGATGATCCAGCGCACTTCATGAAGGCCTTCTCATCGAGTGTGACCGCGCAAACGCGACGCCCCGACGAGGTCGTGCTGGTGCAGGACGGGCCGGTCGGAGCGGAGCTCGTCGGCGCGATCGCCACAGCCATCGCCGCATCGCCGATTCCCGTCGTGCATCACCGGATCGCGGAGAACGTCGGACTCGCCCACGCGCTCTCGGAGGGCCTGGAGCGCTGCGCACACGACATTGTCGCGCGCATGGATGCCGACGACATCTCGCTGCCTGAGCGGTTCGCGAAGCAGGTTCCCCTCGTCGAGGAGGGACTCGACCTCGTCGGAACCGGGATGCTGGAGTTCCTCGACGACGTCGGCTCGATCGTCGGCCGTCGCGTGCCGCGCACGGATGCAAGCGACATCGCGAGATACGCGCGGTTCCACGATCCGTTCAGCCACCCGACCGTCGTATACCGACGCTCAGCGGTCGCGCAGGCGGGTGGGTACCTCCCGCTCGGGCTCATGGAGGACTACTGGTTGTTCGCGCGCATGATCGCCTCGAGTGCCAAGGTCGGCAACCTCGCTGAACCGCTCGTGATGTACCGGGTCGGTGCGGGTGCGTACGCGCGGCGCGGCGGCACGGAGCAGTGGCGCAGCGAGCTCGCCCTCCAACGGGCGATGCGAGACATCCGCTTCACGACTCGGACCCAATACCTGCGCAACGTCCTCGTGCGCGGCGCGTACCGGTTCGTGCCCGAGCCCGTCCGGCGAGTCGCCTACCGGCGACTCATCGCCGGGGGCGCTGCGCACGATCGGGCCTGACGGGCGGAGCGCCGTTCCCGATCCGGGCCCGCCACTCCGCAGGGCCACCGCCGCCCCTCTGCAGGGTGCCCATAGCATGGGGAGCGCTGCGGTGCCCCTTTCCGCGGCGTTCGGGGGAAGCATCACGTGAAGCTCAGTGGGAAATGGATCGGCGCGGTGGTCGCGGTTGCGCTGGTCATGTCAACAGTGCAATTCGGCTCAGCGGCGACCGTATTGCCGACGGGTTCCGCGACGGCGGCAAACGGTGCGCAGTTCGATCCGGGCATGATCATCAGCGATCAGGTCTTCTACAGCAGCTCGACCATGACGGCTACGCAAGTGCAGAGCTTCCTGAACGCCCGTGTGCCGTCGTGTCGCAGCGGGTACATCTGTCTGAAGGACTACCGGCAGGCGACCACGAGCCAGCCAGCCCGAGCCGAGGGCTGCGCCGCCTACACCGGGAGATCGAGCGAGACCGGCGCGCAGATCATCTCGAACGTGGCCACGGCATGCGGCATCAATCCGCAATCGCTCATCGTGCTCGTCGAGAAGGAGCAAGGGCTCATCAGCGACGATTGGCCGACGTCTCGTCAGTATCGCTCCGCTACCGGCTACGGCTGCCCGGACACGGCGGACTGCGACGCCAACTACTACGGCTTCTTCAATCAGGTCTACCACGCCGCCTGGCAGTTCAAGAAGTACCGGGCAAACCCCACGATCCGTGCATATCAAGCCGGACGGTACAACACCATCCAGTGGCATCCCGACGCAGCGTGCGGGACATCCGAGGTGTACATCGCGAATCAGGCGACGGCAGGCCTCTACATCTACACGCCGTACCGGCCGAACGCTGCGGCACTCGCCAATCTCTACGGTGTGGGTGACGGCTGCTCGAGCTACGGCAACCGCAACTTCTGGCGCATCTTCACCGATTGGTTCGGCTCGACCGGCTCAGCGCCAGCCGTCGTGCCGATTACGAACTCCAGCCCGCAGGTGCATGCGATCGGAGCCGATGGCACGTACTGGGTCTATCCGGTCGGAGCGGGGGGCACATGGGGCACGCCAGTCAAGGCGGGCACCGGTTGGCAGTCCATGCGGCAGGTGTTCGGTGCCGGCGACATGGACGGCGACGGGAGTCGGGACGTCGTCGCGCTCGACCAGAGCGGTGCGCTCTGGATCTATCGGACGGATGGCTCGGGGCGCTTCCTCGGCTCGCAGGAACTCGCTCGGGGATTCGGCAACGCCACCCTCGCGCTGAGCGCGGGCGACTTCAACTCCGACGGAGCGCAGGACGTCTTCAGTAGGGACCAGGCGGGCGACCTGTTCCTCCATCCCGGCACCGGGAGCGGTGCGCTCGCTCCTGCGAAGAAGATCGGGAACGGATGGGGCGGCATGACGGCCGTCATCGGTGCCGTCGACTTCGACGGCGACGGCCGTGTCGACGTGATCGCGCGGGACACCGCTGGCAACCTCATCCTGTATCGCGGTGATGGTCGCGGCGGCTGGCGAGGATCGATGCGCATCGGTGTGGGCTGGGAAGGGATGAACGCCCTCGCGTCCACAGGGGACTTCGATGGCGATGGACGCGACGACGTCTTGGCACGCGATGCGTCAGGACGGCTATGGCTGTATCCGGGCAATGGGGCTGGCGGCTGGCTGAAGGCGAAGGTCGCCGGAACCGGCTGGGAAGGGATGACCGTGCTCGCCGGCCCCGGACGCAAGGCCGTCGCGGGGTACGCCCTGCGAGTGGGTGCGGGGGACCTCAACGGAGACGGCACGTCCGATGTGTTCGCTCGCGACGGGGCCGGAAGGCTCTGGGCCTACCCGTCGAACGGAACGGGCGGTTGGCAGCCCCGATTCGAGCTCGGCGGCGGATGGTCGGAGATGAAGACCGCATTCGGTGTCGGTGACTTCATTCGCGACGGGCGGCGGGAGATCTTCGCGATCGATGGATCCGGAGCGCTGCGCTCCTACGCGGCCGACGGTGACGGAGGGTTGCTGCCTCCGACGGTCGTCGGCAGCGGCTGGGATACGCTCGACCCCGTATTCGGAGCGGGCGACTTCGACGGGGACCGGATCCCTGACGTGATCGCCCGGGACGCGGCCGGTTCGTTGCTGCTGTATCCGGGCACGGGCAGCGGCCAATTCAAGCCGTCGTCGAACATCGGCTCGGGCTGGTCGACGATGCACCGCGTGTTCAGCCCGGGCGATTTCGATGGCGACGGCGCCAGCGATGTCTTGGGTGTGTCGGCGACCGGTGACCTGATCCTGTATCCAGGGAACGGGGATGGTCGGTTCGGAACAGCGCGAAGAGTCGGCGGCGGCTGGTTGGGGATGAACCACATCTTCGGACCGGGTGATTTCGATGGCGACGGCGCAGTCGACATCCTCGCACGCACCTCGGATGGAACGCTGATGCTGTACTCCGGAAACGGTCGCGGGGGGTGGCGCGGGTCCGCGGTGATCGGATCCGGCTGGGGCGATATGCAACTGATCGGCTGAGTGAGGTGCCGATGTCGGCCGTTCGGGACCGGCGTCGGGGTCAGTCGAGTGCGATGCCGGACGCGTGCAGCGCCGACCGCCAGTCCCGCATCGGCTCCATTCCGATTCGTCGCCAGGCGTCGTGGCCGAGGACGCTGTAGGCGGGTCGGACAGCGGGAAGCGGGAAGGCGGCGCTCGTTGTGGGCGTGATGCGCTCGGGGTCAAGGCCCGCCTCTGTGAGCACTGCTCGGGCGAAGTCGAACTTCGTGGTCTGACCGGAGTTTGTGCCGTGGTAGATGCCGCTCGGGCTTCCGGAATCGACGAGCGTGCGGATCTGCACGGCGAGATCGCCGGCCCATGTCGGCTGGCCGATCTGATCGTCGACCACCGACCAGGTCTCGCGCTCGCGGGCCAGGCGGAGCATCGTGGTCGCGAAGTTGGCACCGTGTCGGCCGTAGAGCCACGCGGTCCTCACGATCGATGCCCCGTCGGGAAGCTCCGCGAGGACGAGATCCTCACCCGCTGCCTTCGTCCGTCCGTAGGCGGACAGCGGGTTGTGTGCGGCCGACTCCGCGTAGGGCGTGGACGCCTTCCCATCGAAGACGAAATCCGTGGAGATGTGCACGATCTTGGCGCCCTCGAGCGCTGACGCACGTGCGATGTTGCCTGCGCCGACTGCATTCACCGCGTGGGCAGCGGCCTCGTGGGTCTCCGCCTCGTCGACTCGGGTGTACGCTGCGGCGTTGACGACCAGTTCGTGGCCGGCGACGGTCCTGCGAACGGCCTCGAAGTCAGTGATGTCGAGTGCCTGCCGGTCGAGGGGCGTGACGCCGCGGTCCATGAACACCTCGCGGAGTTCACGGCCGAGCATGCCGGATGCGCCCGTGATCAATACGCTCATCGGCGACCTAGGCGAGCGCGGCACGCGACTTGAGCGGTTCCCACCAGTCGCGGTTGGCACGGTACCACTCGACGACCTCGGCGAGTCCGGTCTCGAACGGCACGAGGGGCTCGTACCCGAGCTCCGTCTGGATCTTGGTGATGTCGACGGAGTAGCGAAGATCGTGCCCGAGGCGGTCCGCGACCCGGTCAACATACGACCAGTCGGTGCCCGTCGCGGTCAGCAGCATGTCGGTCAGCTCGCGGTTGGTCAGTTCCGTCCCGCCGCCGATGTTGTAGATCTCACCGGGTCGCCCGTTCACGAGCACCAGCGCGATGCCACGAGTGTGATCGTCCACGTGGAGCCAGTCGCGGATGTTGAGGCCCTCGCCGTAGAGGGGAACGTGCGCGCCGTCGATCAGGTTCGTCACGAACAGGGGGATGAGCTTCTCGGGGAAGTGGTACGGCCCGTAGTTGTTCGAGCACCGCGTGATCGACACGTTCAGCCCGTGAGTCCGGTGGTAGCTCCGCGCGAGCAGGTCGCTGCCCGCCTTCGATGCGGAGTACGGAGAGTTCGGAAGGAGCGGGCGCTCCTCGTCCCACGAGCCCTCATCGATCGAACCGTAGACCTCGTCGGTCGAGACGTGCACGAACCGGGGGAGCTCATGCCGCAGCGCCGCGTCGAGCAGTCGCTGCGTACCGACCACATTGGTCTCGACGAAGACGCCGGCATCGCGCACCGAGCGGTCGACGTGGCTCTCCGCGGCGAAGTGAACGACGGCATCCATGCCGGGCAAGAGCGAGTCGAGCAGCGACGCGTCGCGGATGTCGCCATGGACGAACCGGTATCGCGGCGACGCCGCTACCGGCTCGAGGTTCGCGAGGTTCCCGGAGTAGGTGAGTGCGTCCAGGACCGTGACCTCGGCGTCCTCAAGGCCCGGGTAGGCGTTCTCGAGCGTGCGCCGAACGAAGTTGCTGCCGATGAATCCGGCGCCTCCTGTGACGAGGATCTTCATGGGACTACTGGCCAATCTCTCCGGCGGACAACCCCGTCATTCTAGCCCGGACCGATTGCTAGACTCGTCTGGTGAAGATCCGAGAGACGGCGGTGCCGGATTCCTATGTGGTGACACCGCACGTCCACTCGGACGATCGGGGGCGGTTCGTCGAGTACTACCGGTTTGACGCGCTCGCCGATGCGGTGGGTCATCCGCTCGCCCTGCGCCAGGGCAACATCTCCGTCTCGAGGCGGGGGTCACTGCGCGGCATCCATTTCGCGGATCTCCCGCTCGGCCAGGCGAAGTACATCACCGTGCTGCGGGGGGCGGTGCTCGACCTCGTCTTCGACCTCCGGGTCGGTTCGCCGACGTTCGGCGTCGCAGACGTGATCAGTCTCGATGACGCGGACCACCGAGCGGTGTACATCGCCGAGGGACTCGGGCACGCGTTCCTCGCGCTCGAGGACGAGACGGTCGTGAGTTATCTCGTGAGCGACGTCTACCGACCCGAGGCCG
This sequence comes from Agromyces sp. NPDC055520, assembly GCF_053619715.1. NCBI lineage: Bacteria > Bacillati > Actinomycetota > Actinomycetes > Micrococcales > Microbacteriaceae > Agromyces > Agromyces sp. NPDC055520. Next base: position 67,023 of record NZ_JBSHJY010000004.1, read on the forward strand.
AGCACGGCATCAGCCCGCTCGACCCGATGCTCGCGCTCGACCTTCCCCTGAGCGGGAACGAGCTGCTCATCTCGGAGAAGGATGCCGCGGCCCCGACACTCGAGCAGGCGCGCGCCGGCGGCATCCTTCCGACCTGGGAAGCCGCGCAGGCGCTGTACGCCGCGCTCGACAGCGAAACGAGGCAATGAGCAGTGCGCGGGATCATTCTGGCCGGTGGATCCGGCACGCGGCTCTGGCCGATCACCCGAGGCATCTCCAAGCAGTTGATGCCGATCTACGACAAGCCGATGATCTACTACCCGCTCTCGACGTTGATGATGGCGGGCATCCGCGAGATCCTCATCATCACGACTCCCGAGTACCACGCGCAGTTCAGGGCATTGCTCGGTGATGGATCCGCGCTCGGGATCGAACTGCAGTACGCGGTGCAACCCTCGCCCGATGGCCTGGCGCAGGCGTTCATCATCGGCGAGGAGTTCATCGGCGACGAGTCGGTCGCGCTCGTGCTCGGCGACAACATCTTCCACGGACGAGGCCTCGGGTCCGCGCTGCGCGAGCATCGGGACATCAGCGGTGGCCTGATCTTCGCCTATCACGTGTCGAATCCGCGTGCATACGGCGTCGTCGAGTTCGACGACCAGCAGGTCGCGGTGTCGATCGAAGAGAAGCCCGAACGGCCCAAGAGCAACTACGCCGTTCCGGGTCTGTACTTCTACGACAACTCCGTCATCGAAATCGCGAAGTCGATCACGCCGAGTGCGCGCGGGGAGCTGGAGATCTCCTCGGTCAACGAAGCGTACCTGGAGCAGGGGCGGCTGCATGTCGAGATCCTCGACCGTGGCACCGCCTGGCTCGACACCGGAACATTCGAGTCGATGATGCAGGCTGCTGATTACGTGCGCGTGATCGAAGACCGGCAGGGCTTCAAGATCGGATGCATCGAAGAGATCGCGTGGCGCGCGGGCTGGATCGACGATGCACGGCTTGGCGCGCTCGCGGTCCCGCTGCTCAAGAGCGGGTACGGAGCCTACCTCGAGCGACTGCTCGCGGACTGACGCCTATCGAGGCCGAGCTTTCTGTATTTCGGCTCGCATATCGTCGAGGGTTGCATGGATTCCCACGACAAGCGGTGTCGTCTCGCGCCGATCGAGGTCGGGCCAGACGACCGACCGGACGCGGAGATCGCGAGCCTGCAGGGCGGCGTTCGCAGAGGAGCCGAGCATGACGTGCGGGTGGCGCTTCGCGAGGATGCGGAAGTGGTCTAGCAGGTCGGCGATCGACACAGTCTGCCCCGAAGTGAGGTTCTTGACGACGACGGTTCCCGCTTCGGCCTGTTCGTCGAGCAGTCGCCCGACGGATGCGAGGAGGAGGTTCGCGCAGTCCGCCGTGAAGAGGTAATCGCGCAGCGTGTCCAACGACACGTAGATGGACGCAGGTTTCGGCGAGAGCTGTGCGAACGCGAGATGCGAGATCAAGCCCTGCATCTTGTCCAATCGCTGCCCCGGACCGTACAGATTGGTGATGCGGCCGATGATCGCGGGGGTGCCGGAGCGCGCGGCGAACTCGCGGACGCGGGCCTCGGCGTCGAGCTTGTGTCGACCGTAGGGCGCGATGGGCCGCGGCTCGGTCGTCTCGTCGAACGGAGGGTTGCTCGAGCCCGCGTATATGCCGCCCGCGGATGATGCGTAGAAGACGACGCCTCGAGTCCCCTCGCTGCGTAGCCGAACGGTGTGCTCGATCACGTCGAGTGCGGAGCCGAGCGTGGCGAGTTCGCCATCGAGCTCCTCCTGCGGGGTCGCCGTCACGGCGAGGCCCGCAGCCCAGATGATCGCCCAGCGCCCTCCGTTCCGGCTCGCCGCTCGCAGCAGTTGCTCGCACCCGGCCTTGACCGCACGACCGAGATCGTCGGGGTCGGACCAGGGGAGTGGAGCCACGGGCTCGACCACCCAGTCAGGTCGACGTGATGCCGCCGTGGCGATCGCAGACCCGAGGAGGCCGCGCGCGCCCACGATCCAGACGTGGGTCGTCATCCGCGATCAGGGCCTCGCCTGCCGAGCGGTCCGTCCGCAGGATCGCTCGTGATCAGGTATGGGGGCTTGCCCATCGCCATGTTCACGTTGACCCCGATGTACTCGGCGATGATGCCGAGCGAGAACAGGATGGCGCCGCTCGTCACGAGCACCAGCACAGCCAGCGACGACCATCCGGCGGTGTCGATGTTGCCCAGCAGACGCTGGATGAGGATGTAGATCGCCAGGGCCGCACCGCATGCTGCGACGATCACGCCGAGCACGCTCACGAAGCGCAGCCCACGGGTGCCGCTCGAGAGCACCATCCGCCAGAAGTGCGAGAAGAGTCGTCGGGTGGAGTATCCCGAGCTCCGGTCGCCCTCGTGCCGCAGCTCGATCGGCACGGTCACGACGCGATTGGCCACCCAGCCGAGTGCGACGTCGAGGTACACGCCTGAACCGGAGTACGCGGCGACGCTTCGCCCGATCGATCCGAGGATGAGCCGATAGCTCTGGTAGTCGGGAGCGTTGGAGCCGGCGAAGAACTTCGTGATCAGCCACTTCGCGCCACGCGACGTCGCGTTGCGGAACGCGCCGTGCGACGGCCGGTTGACCGGTTTCGCGTACACGACGCTCGCCTGCTCGCGAATGGCGGCGTCGAGCAATCCGGGGATCCAGACGGGGTCGTGCTGGCCGTCCTCGTCGAGCGTGACGATCCAGTCGCCGCCGGACGAGGCCATGCCCGCGAGGGTCGCCGCATGCTGTCCATAGTTCCTGCTCAGCCATACGCCGCGAACCTGCGGGTATCGCTCTTCGAGCTCGCGGATCACCACAGCGGACCGGTCGGGTCCGTGGTCGTAGACGAGCACGACCTCATCGATGATGTAGCTGTGGCCGGCTTCGGTGTGTCGCACCGACATGTGCGGCTCCAGCTCTTCGAGCAGAGCGGCGAGGGTCGCCTCGCCCTGGTAGACCGGGATGACGACGGACACTCGGTGACCGGCGATCCCTGATATCGAGCCGTCTGTCACGAATCGTGACTCTAGCACAGCGCGTTCGGCCGATTCGCGGGCCGATCCGGTCTCAGACGGCACTCGCGGCAGCCTTCGACATCCGGCGACCGAGCATCGCATATGCGGCGCGGCGGCCGTTGGCCATGAGGTGCGCCATTGCGTTTCCGCGTCTGACATCCGTCGCGGAGACGGCATCGGGGTGCTCGCGCCGCAGCCAGTCGTGGAAGTTCACCGCCTGCTCGGCCTGCTGCTGCACGAGCCGCACACTCCATTGGCTCGCAGAGACGCGGAAGCTGGCGAGGGCGCCGGGCACGGGAACGAAACCGCCCCGCAGGAGCACCTGGGCGTAGGTCGCCTCATCGATCAGGTACGGCCAGCGGGAGTCCCACCAGCCGACGGCCTCCAGTGCATCGCGGCGCATCAGGACGCAGCCGGGCTCTCCGAAGATGTTCGTGCCGGAACGCACCGTCGCTCGGATGGCGGCACGACCGGTCACGGGACGCGTCAGTCCGCCGAGCCCGCGGTTGCGGATCACCGGGCGACCATCCGCATCGACGATGTCTCGAGCGGACGCGGCCAGTACCGCGCCAGGGGAGGACTCGAGCGCCGCAAGCTGGCGTGCCACGGCATCGGGCGCGATGAGGTCGTCGCCGCAGACGAGCTTGAGGTATTCGCCGCGTGCCGCCTGGCTGACGCGGTTCCAATTCCGCAGCGCACCGCCGCCTGCTTCGGTGTCGAGCAGAGTGACGGCCGGATGATCGACGTACCGATCCATGACGGCTCGTGTGCCGTCGGTCGATGAATGGTCCGCGATGATCACTTCGAGTTCGGAGTGCGTCTGCGCCAGCACCGATTCGATGGTCTCTGCGAGGAAGTCCTCATTGTTGAATGCGGGGATGACGATGGATACGAGCGGCACGTGGCGGCCCCCTTCGAGTGACGTGGTGGCGGCCGCGTCGCGAGCGGTCAGGTCTGCTATCTCAGCGGGGGTTCGACGGAACGAGAAGCCACGGTGGCCGAAGAAGCTGATCAACGTCGTGACGACGACGATGAGGGCCTGAGCGGGTATGACAGGGAGCCCTCCGATCTCGACGAGGAGCGGAAGCAGTGCGGCGTTCACGCCGAGCGAAACCAGATACACCATCTCGAACCTGCCGAGATCGCGCCACACGTGTCCGCGCACCTTGAAGACGAAGAATCGGTACAGCACGAAGGCGCACAGCACGCTGAAGACATGAGCGAACGCGAGTGTGGCGAGATAGCCCCAGACGCGTCCTATGGTCACCTCGAAGCCGACGAAGAACGCGAAGCCTATGGCGGTGTTCGTCGCGCCGACCAGCAGGAACGCGATGCGCTGGTCGCGGATGAGCCGAAGCAGCGGGCCGGGCGCACCGACCATTCCCGCTGGTGGGGTCGGTATTCCGTCCGCGTTGTCGGAGACGTGGGCAGACATGATCCTGGTACCTCATTCGTGCGGTTCGCTCGTCGACAGAATATCGGTGAGTCCTGAGAGGGTGCTGACGTCGGAGCGGGGTGGGGGATAATCCTCGAGTGAAGTCGAAACTCGCATGGCCGGCCTTGGCCCTTGCTGCCATCCTCGTGGGAGCGATCATCCCTGTGCTGTTCCACCCGACGTTCTTCTTCGCCGACGATACCCAGGCCGGCGCATTCGGCCAATGGTACAAGATCGGCGACCGCATCCTTCAGGGCGACTGGTCGCTGTTGAACCCGACGGTGTGGCAGTCGAGCAACTATCTCGCTGAGGGCGCCTGGGGCATCTTCAGCCCTGTGCTCTGGATCGTCGGTCTCGCGTCGCACGTGTTCCCGAGTGCCCTTGTGTTCAGCACGGTCGTGAAGATCTCGTGCCTGCTGCTCGGCGGGTTCGGGCTGTACCTCTTGGCGCGTGACTTCGGGGTCGATCGAGCTTGGTCGGCGACGATCGCGGCCGCTGCGCCGTTGGCGGGCTTCACCATGTACATGGACGCTGCGTCTTGGGTCAACGGCCTCATGGCATGGGCCTTCTTCCCGCTCGCATGGGTTCTCACGCGGCGAGCCGCTTTCGGTGCGAGATCGATCGTGCCGGCGGCCGCGGCTTCGATCGCACTCGTCGGCATCGGCTACGCCCATGGCACGCTCTTCCTCGGGTTGATGTTCGTCGCGACGATCATCGAGGCGCTCGTGGCCAGGCAGCGCTTCTCGGCGATCCGGGCGTTCGTGGTGGCGGCCGTGGCCGGGTTGTTCGCGATCGTGGTCCACCTTCCCGCTCTGCTCAGTTCCGGTGTGAGCGGGCGTGCTTCGGGGGTGTTCAACACCGGGCTGCTGACCGTTGATCTGACCCATCTTGCGTCGTCGTCGAGTGCTGTGGGCATGCCGACGATGCGCTACTTCTTCGAGGGCGGACCGGCGGCGCCGATCTTCTACATGGCGTGGTTCATACCGGTGCTCGCGTTCGTCGACTGGAAGCGCTTGACGGCAAAGCTTCGTGAAGACGTCAGTCTCGTGCTCATGTTCGGGCTCTCCCTGATCGCCGTGCTTCTACCGAGCGATATCGGCCCGCTGAGATTCCCGGTGAGACTCATGCCGTATTTGACGATGACCGTGCTGCTCATCGTCGCGATCGGAATGTCACGGTGCCGAGCGGAGTTCGTGACCAGGCGACGCTTCGTCGCGGCTGCCGGCTGGTACACGGCCAGTGTCTGGCTCGCCTTCACCCAGTCGCCCCGGTACTGGCACGTGCAACTCGCAACCCTCTTGGTCGGGGTCATCGCCCTCTGGATCGGCTACCGGATCTTCTCCACCCGGGGATTGCCGAGGTATGGAGGAGAGCACGGCGGGGCCCTCGCAGGGCGCGGCACGACGGTCGCGGCGATCGGCATCGTCGTCGTCCTCGTCGGTCTGCTCATTCCTCAGCACTTCGCACACCGGCAGGCGCCGCTGCGCGACTACGGCATACCCACGACCGTCGCGGAAATGCAGGTGCCATTGCAAGGCGCCGGACCGGGGGACGTCATCGTCGCGGGTGGACCGGAGGTGGACGAGGAATCGACATTCCCCTGGGACGAGTCGCTGGTGTCGAACCTGTGGTATGTGAACGGCAGACCCGTGCAGAACGCGTACACCTCCGTGTACTACCCGAGCTACTCGGAGGCGACGTGCATGGCCTACAACGGTATCGCCTGCCCCGAGCTCTACGAGAAGCTGTTCGAGCGGCAGGATGAGACCGGCGAGATGCTCGTCGACCTCCTCGGCGTCAGCTCGGTGCAGGTCATCAAGATCGGCGTCGAGCCGAGCCTCTGGGAGGAGGTGCCCGACGGGTGGCATGTCACCGAGGACACGGCCGAGACGCGGCTGATCGTTCGCGACGAACCGGTTCCCGGCGCGGGAGGCGTCGTCTGGGAGGACGCGGGCACGAAGGTCACGGTCGACCATCAGGATGCGATGGGCGTCACGTTCACCGTGGACGAGGTCGGCGCGGATGGCGGTCGCGTCGCGCTCAGCCGCATCGGATGGCCCGGATATCGGGTCGACGGCGGTTCCGTGGCGTCGGAACCCGTCGAGGGATTCCTCATGGCGGTCGATCTCCCCGCCGACAGCGTCGGTAAGCAGGTCACCGTCTCGTACTGGGCGCCGGGATGGGGACTGCAGGCTCTCTCCGGAGGGCTCATAGTGCTGATCCTGATCGGCTGGGGCGCTCTGCGGCTCCGAGGCCGAAGGCGTGCGGGGCAGACGCCGCGGAATGGGCTCGACAGGGTCGCCGCGGGCGCCGTCCAGAAGGAGCCGCGCGTCTCCCTCGGCTGAGGTTGCCGACGCGGGTGGCTAATATGGACAGTCGGGCTCGCCCGACTTAGCGGAAACGGAAGGCACAGTGTGAATGCAGATCTCGTCGTCGTCGGATCGGGCTTCTTCGGGCTGACGGTCGCTGAGCGATGTGCGACCGAACTCGGTCTCCGCGTCGTGGTCATCGATCGTCGGGATCACATCGGCGGCAACGCGTACAGCGAGATCGATGCCGAGACGGGCATCGAGGTGCACCGGTACGGAGCGCACCTGTTCCACACCTCCAACCCCGCAGTCTGGGAGTACGTCAACCGATTCACGACGTTCACCCCGTACCAGCACAAGGTGTACACGACGCATCGCGGCGAGGTATTCCCGATGCCGGTCAACCTCGGCACGATCAACCAGTTCTTCCGCGGCGCCTATCGGCCCGACGAGGCGCGGGCGCTGATCCATTCGCAGGCCGCCGAACTCGACACCAAAGACGCGCGCAACTTCGAGGAGAAGGCCGTGTCGCTCATCGGCCGGCCGCTCTACGAGGCCTTCTTCCGCGACTACACGGCGAAGCAGTGGCAGACCGACCCGACCGAGCTCCCCGCCGAGATCGTGAGCCGGCTTCCGGTGCGGTACACCTACGACAACCGCTACTTCAACGACACGTTCGAAGGGCTCCCGACCGACGGATACACGGCGTGGATCGAGCGGATGGCCGACCACCCGAACATCGAGGTGCGTCTCTCGACCGACTTCTTCGACGACGGTCAGGAGATCTCGAAGGCGCGCGTCATCGGTCGGACGCCCGTCGTCTACACGGGTCCGATCGATCGGTACTTCGACTACTCGCAGGGAGCACTGACGTGGAGAACCCTCGACTTCGAACGGGAGATCCTCCCGATCGGAGATTTCCAGGGCACTCCCGTCATGAACTACGCCGATCTCGAGGTGCCGTACACCCGTATCCACGAATTCCGGCACTTCCACCCCGAGCGCGAATACCGCACCGACAAGACGATCATCATGCGCGAGTTCTCGCGCTTCGCGGAGCGATCCGACGAACCGTACTATCCGGTCAACACCGCCGACGATCGAGCGGGCCTGCTGGCGTACCGCGAACTCGGCAAAGCCGAACCGGACGTCTACTTCGGTGGGCGCCTCGGCACATACCAGTACCTCGACATGCACATGGCCATCGGTTCGGCGCTGTCGATGTACGAGAACAAGCTGAAGCCGGCGTTCGCATGACGAAGGCGACGCCGACCGTCCTGCAGCGGGTGGTGTTCCCCGAGCACGGCGACCCGAAAGCGCTCTCGCTCTATCTCGACCCCGAGGCCTGGTCGAACGTTCCGAGTGGTGTCTCGGAGGACGCCCGAACCGCGAAGGCCAGAGGCTTCCTCGAAGAGGGGCACACGAGTGTGCCCCTGCGACTCACGAGTCGTGACGGCAGCGGTTGGCTCACAGGGCGACGAAGCGTGCGGGTCCCCTCGTTCAAGCGTGTGTCGTTGGGTTCCTACTTCAACGCGTTCCCGGCGAGCTACTGGAACGCCTGGACGACGCTGAGCGGCGTCGAACTGCGGGTCCGCACCTCAGGGGCGGGCCAGGTGCTCGTCTATCGTTCGAACGCGCGCGGCGTCATTCAGAAGGTCGCGGGGCGGACCGTCATCGGTACCGCGGAATCCGTGTTCGAGATCCCGTTCGCGTCGTTCCTCGACGGAGGCTGGCTGTGGTTCGACCTGCACGCCGAGGAAGCCGCGCTCGAACTCGTCCAAGCGGACTGGTGTGCGCCGGCAGGTGACCGTCCGGTCGTCGAATCCGGAACGGCGACCATCTCGATCACGACGCTCAACCGGGGTGCCTACTGCACGGCGCTTCTCGCCGAACTGGGCTCGGACGACGCCGTCATGGGCTCCGTGGATCGTGTTCTCGTCGTCGATCAGGGCAGCGAGCGGATCCTCGAGAACGAAGGATATCCGGCGGCCCAGCAGGCGCTCGGCGACAAGCTGCAGGTCATCGAGCAGGCCAACCTCGGCGGCTCGGGCGGCTTCGCCCGCGGCATGCTCGAGACGATGACCGGTGGTGTCTCGGATTACGTGATGTTGCTCGACGACGATGTCGAGATCGAGCCGGAGACGGTTCGCCGTGCCATCATGTTCGCCAATCACTGCCGCACGCCCACGATCGTCGGTGGGCACATGTTCGACATGTACGACAAGTCGAAGCTGCACGCGTACGCGGAGGGCATCCGCTGGAAGTCCTTCATCTGGGGTCCGTTCACACCGGATCGGCACGACTTCGCCGAGTCCAACCTGCGTCAGACGGAGTGGATGCATCGCCGCTTCGACGTCGACTACAACGGCTGGTGGATGTCGCTGATCCCGATCGCGGTCGTTCGCGATATCGGGCTCTCGCTGCCCGTGTTCATCAAGTGGGACGACGCCGAGTACTCCGTTCGCGCGCGTGCCGCCGGCTTCCCGACGGTGAGCCTGCCCGGCGCTGCGGTCTGGCACGTGTCGTGGGTCGACAAGGACGACACGCATGACTGGCAGGGGTTCTTCCACGCTCGGAATCGGCTCGTCGCGGCACTGCTCCATTCGCCGTTCTCACGTGGTGGCGGACTTCCACGCGCATACCTCGCCCAAGACCTCAAGAACCTGCTGACCACGAACTACTACACGGTCGCGATGAAGCACGCGGCGATTCGAAGCGTGCTCGATGGTCCCGACCACCTCCACCGGGACATGGTCGACCGACTCGCCCGCGTTCGGGCACTCGGGTCGGAGTTCCGTGAGGCGCGACTGATTCGGGATGTCGCGGAGATCCCGCATTTCCCCGCTCGCGAGGTGCCCTCGATCAAGGAGGGCACGATCGATGCGGGCCCGACCGGTGTCTCGTTCGGTCTCTGGATCCTCAAGCAGCTCGTTCGGCACGCGTGGAAGAAGCCGCATCCCGGTGCCGCCATCCGCGCCGACGCGCATCTGCCGTACCAGGACGCCCGTTGGTTCGTCGTACCTGAGTACGACAGCGTCCTCGTCACCAACGCGGAGGGCTCAGGTGTCAGTTGGCATGTGCGCGATCCCCGGACCTTCCGGCGTCTGCTGCGAACGAGCATCCGATTGAACCGCGAGTACTCCCGGCGCTGGCCGGAGCTGTCTCGTCGCTACCGGGAGTCGCTCTTGGAGATCACCTCCGCCGAGCGCTGGGCGCAGACCTTCGAGGAGTTCGGGGGACGGTGACCTGCCCGGTCACTTCGATCGGAACGAGTCCGCGTGGTCGAGGTACCACGCGTAGGTCGCTCGGATCCCGTCGTCGAGCGAGGTCGCGGCGGACCATCCGAGCTCGTTGATTCGGGACACGTCGAGGAGCTTTCGCGGCGTGCCGTCGGGCTTCGTCGGGTCTTGCGTGATCAGCCCGGTGTAGCCGACGATGTCGGCGACCTTGCGCGCGAGTTCGCCGATCGAGATGTCGGCGCCCACCCCGACGTTGATGGTGTCGGGCGAGTCGTAGTGCTCCAGGAGGAACAACGATGCATTCGCGAGATCTTCGACGTACAGGAACTCGCGCAGCGGAGTGCCGGTGCCCCAGATGACGACTTCTGGCGACGAGGCGAGCTTCGCCTCGTGGAATCGACGGATGAGCGCAGGGAGGACGTGGGAGTGCTCCGGGTGGAAGTTGTCGCCCGGGCCGTAGAGGTTCGTCGGCATCGCGGAGATCCAACGGCGGTCGTGCTGTCGCCGGACCGCTTGCACCTGCATGATCCCGGCGATCTTCGCGATCGCATAGGCATCGTTGGTCGGTTCGAGTGCACCGGTGAGCAGCGAATCCTCACGGATGGGCTGGGCTGCGAACTTGGGATAGATGCATGACGAGCCGAGGAAGAGCAGACGATCGACGTCGATCGAATTGGCGGCATCCATCAGATTCACCTGGATCTGCAGATTGTCGCTGAGGAAGTCCGCCGGATAGGTGTTGTTGGCCATGATTCCCCCCACGCGCGCCGCGGCGTCGATCACGACGTCGGGCCGCTCCGCCGCGAAGAAGTCGAACACGGCGCCTCGATCGCGCAGATCGAGTTGCGCAGACGTGCGGCCGATGAGCGAGGTGAATCCCTCGTGCTCGAGCCGGCGCCAGATCGCGCCGCCGACCAGACCTCGATGGCCGGCGATGTAGATCTTGCTGGAGCGGTCGAGAGGGCGCGGGGCGGCCTCGGTCGGCGTCTGCATCGGGCGGCACTCCTCGTGCTGGTCTGACTTCGGGGTTGCATTCAGGATAGCCCGGCACGATGCGGTGCGACCTTCCGCGGACACGTAGACTCTCCGGGATGTCTTCTTCCGAAATCCTCGTGGTGCTGCCGACGCTCGGCGATCGTCTCGACACGCTGGCCGAGACGTTGGCCTCCGTCGACGCGCAGCGCGCCGAAGTCGAACTGACGCTGGTCGTGATCCTTCCCCCTTCGGCCGAGGAGGCCCGTGCGCTCGCTCGCGATGCCGGAGCCGTGATCGTCGACGATCTGCGCGAGGGCATCTCCGCGGCGATCAACCGCGGCATCGCTGCGCGCACGACCGAGCGGTACTACGCCTGGATCGGAGACGACGACCTCTTTCGCCCGCACGGCCTCCGCACACTGCGGGACCTGCTCGATTCGCAGGCCGACGCGGTGCTCGCATTCGGCGGATGCGACTACATCGATCCCGACGGACGAACGCTCGCGGTGAGCAATGCCGGCCGACTCGCGCCCTTCCTCCTGCCGTGGGGACCCGACCTCATCCCGCACCCCGGCACGATGGTGCGGCTCGATGCGCTCGAGGCGATCGGCGGATTCGATGTCGAGCTGAAGTACGCGATGGACCTTGATGCGTTCCTCAAGCTCCGCTCGCACGGTTCGTTCGTCTGGACGAGGCAGTCCGTCTCGGCGTTCCGCTGGCACCCCGATTCGCTGACCGTGGCGAACAGGCGCAAGTCCTCGCTCGAGTCCGAGTCGGTGAAACGTCGCCATCTTCCATCGGTGCTCCGACCGATCAGCCCGGTCTGGGTCTACCCGGTTCGTTGGGCTTCGGCGGTCGCTGCGAGGGGCGTGAGCGCGCGGGCGCGCTGAAACGTCACGATGCACGCGAGCAGTTGAAGGAGAAGGATGAGCGACGAGAAGAACCGACCACGGCGGTCGTTCCGCCTCCTGTACCTCGCACCCGTGCTCGCACTGGTGGCGCTGCTCGCTTGGGCGGTGGCCTCTCCGGTCGGCGCGAGCCCCGACGACGACTTCCATCTCGCGAGCATCTGGTGCGGGGCGGGCGAGCGGGAGGGACTCTGCGAGGCGACCTCGGATTCGGCGACGCGGAAGGTGCCCACCGAGGTCTTCGCGGCTTCCGACTGCTTCCGGCACGAACCAGACGTGAGCGGCGCCTGCACCCGCGACCTCGACGGACACTCGCCCGACGACATGCTGGAGACCGATCGCGGCAACTTCCGCGGCAACTATCCGCCGGTCTACTACGCAGTCATGAGCGTCTTCGCGAGTGACAACGTGCAGGCATCCGTCATCGCGATCCGCGCCTTTAATGCACTGCTGTTCGTCGGGATCGTCTCCCTGCTCTACGTGCTGCTCCCGATCCGCAGGAGGCCGACCCTGCTCTGGGCAGCGATCGTGACCGCGATCCCGTTGAGCGTGTTTCTCATCGCCTCGACGAACCCGAGTGGGTGGGCCATCCTCAGCGGCGGAACGCTCTGGCTCGCATTGCTCGGGTACTTCGAGACGTCGGGGCGACGCCGCATCGCGCTCGGGGTGCTGTACGGATTGCTCACGCTGATGGCGGCCGGTGCGCGTGGAGACGCCGCGATCTACTCGGTGTTCGCCAGCGGCGCCGTGATCCTGCTGACCATGCGGAAGGAACGCGGGTACTGGCTCCAGGCCATCCTCCCGATCGCGATGATCGCGATCGCCGTCGTCTTCTACTTCTCCTCTGCGCAGTCGACCGTCTCGACGACCGGACTCGGAGACGGGAGCGCGCCGCCGGTGGACCAGCCGTCGCCGGCGTCCATCCTCTTCAACAACCTCTTGAACGTGCCGTCGCTGTGGCAGGGCGTGTTCGGCTCGTGGTCGCTCGGCTGGTTCGACACCCCGATGCCCTACGTCGTCTCGTTCGGTTCGTTCGTCGTCGCGGCGGGAGTGGTGTTCGCGGGCCTGCGTTCCCAGTCGTGGCGCAAGACGCTCGTGCTCCTGGGGCTCGGGCTCGTGCTCGTCGCACTGCCGGTCTACATCCTGCAGCAGAGCCTCGACCCGGTCGGGGTCAACGTCCAGCCCCGGTATCTCCTGCCGCTGATCATCGTCTTCGTGGGTGTGGCCATCCTCCAGGTCGACCGACACGAGCTGCGATTCGGCCCAGTGCAGCTCGGGGTCGTCCTGCTCGCGCTGTCCATCGCATTCGCGGTCGCACTGCACGTCAATCTCCGCCGTTACACGGTCGGGCTCGGCAACGGCGGCGGTTGGAATCTCAACGACGGTCCCGAGTGGTGGTGGGACATGATGCCCGGTCCGATGGTCGTCTGGTTCATCGGCTCCGTCGCGTTCGCGGGCCTGCTGGTCATCCTCCTCCGCGAACTCGGCCGCCCCACGCGATCCGCGGCCGAACCGGCGCCGGTGGCCTGATGGCCGGTCGGCTCGGCGCGGTCATGCGGTTCGGCGGCGGATACGGGCTGTCCGTCGTCATCAGCGGAGTGCTGAGCGTCGCGGTCATCCCGATCGTGATCCTCGTCGCGGGCGAGACGGCCTGGGCGACGATCGCCGTCGCCCAGGCGGTCGGGGGGTTCGGATACGTGCTCGTGGCCGCCGGATGGGGCATCGTCGGCCCGAGTGAGATCGCCGCACTCGACGACTCCGCCCGGGGCCAGTACTATCGCGACTCGTTCGCGACGCGCATGTGGCTCTTCGGCCTGGCGCTCGTGCCGGTTGCGGTGATCGCCATCGTGCTCGCGAGAGCCGACCCCGCGCTCGCGGGGATCACCGTCGCAGGCGGCCTGTTCGCGGCCCTGTCGGCCGGTTGGTTCTTCGTCGGCGAGCGGAGCCCGATCCGCTACCTGCTCCTCGACACGCTGCCACGGAACCTCGCGACGGTCGTCGGTGCGGGTGCGCTGCTCGTGACGGGCAATGCGCTGTGGTTCGTGGTCGCGCAGCTGGCCGGCGGAGTGGTGTCGACCTGGCTCGCCACCAGAGACATCCTCGCCCGGTATGCCGACGGAGCGTGGCGGTGGGGCGTCCTCGAGGCCTTCGGGCGATTGCGGACCCAATCGTCGGCGATCTCGATGGCCGCGACGTCCGCGGTCTACGTGAACCTTCCCGTGCTCATCGTGCAGATCTTCATTCCTGCGTCGACGGCGATGTACGCGCTGGCGGAACGGATACTGCGGCTGTCGGTGTTCGCCACGCGGCCGTTCGTCCAGGTCTCCCAGGGATACGTCCCGCACTCGGACCTGCGGGAGCAGGCCACCCGCGCGATCCGCGTGACGCGACTGGCGCTCGTCTTGAGCGCCGCGGGCGGACTCGCCTACGCGCTCTTCGGGCCCGCCGTCTCCCGGATCCTGTCGGGCGGAACGCTCGAGATGCCCTTCGACCTCGCGCTCCCGATGGGAGTCGCGCTTGCGGCGATGCTGAGCTCCCAGATCACGGGCTTCGCGTGTCTGACCGCCTTCGGCCTGACGCGAGTGCTCGCCAAGAGCACGCTCGCCGGAGCGATCACCGGGGCGTGCCTGCTGGTTCCGGCCGCGATCGTCTACGGCGTCGTCGGCCTGGCCTGGGCGCTCGCGCTCTCGGAACTCGTCGTCCTCGTCGTGCAGCTCGGGGCGTTGCGACCCCACTTGAAGCGGGCTCGGAACGGCGCCGACGGCTAGCCGTCGACTGTGCTGTCGCGGGCTTCGGAGTCGTGCTCGAGGCGCTGGACGCGGAGGTCGAGGAGCACGACCTGCTCCGCGAGCGATCGATTCTCGCTCTCGAGCTCCGTCAGCTCTGCGCTGTGCTGGAGGCAGACGAAGAACAGCAGCACCAGGCTGACGAAGAACACGAGGTTCGTCGGCACCTCGATGCCGATGAGGTCGGAGGCCCACCGCAGCGTCTGCGGGAAGATCCCGATGACGAGGGCGAGGATTCCGGCCAGCAACCACCAGGCCGCGTGGCGTTCCCGGAGTCGACGCCGGCGAAGCATCTCGATGACGACGGCGAGGACGAACACCGCCGCGACGATGCCGAAGATGTATTGAGTGACCGGCATGTTCATGCTGCTGTGCCTCCGGGAAGCGCCACTCGTGGTCTCATGAACGCGAACGCGACCGCCATGGCGACCCGAGCGAGGAACACCGCAGCCTTGATGGGATTGTGCGAGGGGGTGCCGGCAGCCCGCGGCCGCATCGAGGCAGGAACCTGCCGCACGATGCAATCGGCGCGGGCGGCGATGACGAGCGACTCGATCGTGTCGCCCAGGTACTCGGCAGGGTAGTGCTCGGCGAAGAGTCGGATGGCTCGCGGCCCGGACGCTCGCAGTCCGCTGGTCGTGTCGGTGAGACGTGTCTTGGCGGTCCTGCTGAGCATGGAGGCGAGGGCGATCATCGCCCATCGGCGCGGGCCGCGAGCATCGTAGCTGCCGCCGCCGGCGAATCGCGCCCCGATGACGATGTCGGCATTCTCGAGTTCGGCCAGCATGCTCGGGATGTCGCCGGGGTCGTGCTGCCCGTCTGCATCGACCTGCACGACCGTTTCGAAGCCGTTGGCACGCGCGTATTTGAAACCGAGTCGCATCGCACCGCCGACGCCGAGGTTGTAGGGCAGGCGGGCCACCCGTGCTCCTGCGCGTTCGGCCACGGCGGTGGTGGCGTCGCTCGACCCGTCGTCGACGACGAGGCAGGCGACGCCTGGCAGCTTCTCGAAGACCTCCCGCACCACGTCGCCGACCGAGGCCTCCTCGTTGAATGCGGGCATCACGATGAGCGTCTTCTCGAGGGGGGCCTGCATGTCACGAATCCTACAAGACCGATTCGGGAGGGTGCGGCGCGTGGGGATGCGGCTGACGCGCCTGCGATAGGCTCGATTCCTGCCATCGGCCTGACTTTCGCCCGTTCGGGCGAGTCGTGGAGAGAGAGACATGACCGAACACCGGACCAAACGCGCACTCATCACCGGTATCACCGGTCAGGACGGCAGCTACCTCGCAGAGCTACTGCTGTCGAAGGGATACGAAGTGCACGGCGTCATCCGCCGCGCTTCGACCTTCAACACGTCGCGCATCGACCACCTGTACAACGACCCGCACGTGGCGGGCACCCGTCTCTTCCTGCACTACGGCGACCTCAGCGACGGTTCGCGCCTGGTCACCCTGCTCGACTCCGTGCGCCCTGACGAGGTCTACAACCTCGCCGCGCAGTCGCACGTGCGAGTGAGCTTCGATGAGCCCGAGTACACCGGCAACTCGACCGGGCTCGGCTCGATCCGCCTCCTCGAGGCGATCCGGATGATCGGTCTGGACTGCCGGTACTACCAGGCCTCGAGTTCCGAGATGTTCGGTGCGACGCCACCACCGCAGAACGAGGACACGCCCTTCTACCCCCGCTCTCCGTACGGGGCCGCGAAGCTCTACTCGTACTGGGTGACGCGCAACTACCGCGAGGGCTACGGCCTCTTCGCGGTGAACGGCATCCTCTTCAACCACGAGTCGCCCCGACGCGGGGAGACGTTCGTCACCCGCAAGATCACGCGCGCCGTCGCCCGCATCAAGGCGGGCGAGCAGAGCGAGCTCTTCATGGGCAACCTCGACGCCGTGCGCGACTGGGGCTACGCTCCTGAGTACGTCGAGGCCATGTGGCGCATGCTCCAGCACGACGAGCCGACCGACTACGCGGTCGCCACGGGCACCGCGTACACCGTGCGCGACTTCCTGCAGTTCTCGTTCGAGCACGTCGGCCTCGACTGGCAGGACTACGTGAGGTTCGACGAGCGGTACCTTCGCCCGACCGAGGTGGACGCACTCGTCGGCGACGCGAGCCGCGCAGCTGACCTGCTCGGCTGGACGCCGAAGGTCCTCCCGCCGCAGCTCGCCAAGATCATGGTCGATGCCGACATCGCAGCGCTGGAGGCCGGCGGAAAGCCGTGGATCGACACCGTCGTCACGACGTAGTCGAGCCCGCTCTCGTCGAACGGCGCCGCGCGCTGCGGTACCATTGGCCAATGCTCCGTGCCCTGCGCCTATCCTTCGGTTTCCTGACTCCGGGCGAGAAACGGGTCTACGTCGCCCTCGTGGCCGGGCGGGCGATCTCGGGCATCCTCGACGTCATCGGCGTCTTCCTCATCGGCGCGATCGCAAGCCTCGGAACCGCGCAGTTCAACGTCAGCGGCGAGCCGATGACGATCATGGGCTTCACCCTCCCCGTGGTCGGCCCCGAAGTGATCATGTGGCTCGTGGTGATCGTGCTCGTCGTCTTCATCGGGAAGTCGGCGCTCGCGATCCTGCTGTCGAGGCGACTCGCGATGCACCTGGCCAATGTCGAGACGCGCAACGCGAAGCTCATCGCCGAGTACCTGCTGACCGGATCGCTCGACAACGCCAAGAAGTACTCGATCGGCGAGTACCAGCACGCCGTCGTCGGCTCGACCACGGCAGCGTTCGGCGGCATCCTCAACACGGTGGCGACGTTCGTGTGCGAGGGGTTCCTGCTCATCCTCGTCTCGACGGCGTTCTTCGTCGTCAGCCCGGCGGTCGCGTTCTTCGCACTCCTCTACTTCGTCGGCATCGCCTTCACCATCCAGGTGCTCGTGGGCGGAACGCTGAAGCGCGCCGGCCAGGAGGCGACGCAGGGGGCGATCGGCACGGCGAGCGTGCTGTTCGACAGCCTCGAGACCTTCCGCGAACTCTCGGTGATGGGCAAGCAGGACTACTACATCGACCGCATGGTCGAGTCGCGGCGCCGACTCGCGCGAAGCGGGGCGACGGCCGCCTACATGAGCGGCATGCCGCGCTACGTCATCGAGACGGCCCTCATCGTCGGTGTCGTCGCGCTCGTGGCGCAGCAGTTCCTGTCGAACGGCCTCGCGTCGGGCATCGTCGTGCTCGGCGTCTTCCTCGCCGGAGGCATGCGCATCATGGCGTCGCTGCTGCCGCTGCAGGCGTCGTTCACCACGAGCAAGCTCTACGTCGAACAGTGCGCCCTCGCGCACGAACTCCTCACCGCTGCGCACGCCCGCAGGGGCTCTGCCGTCGAGGCCGTCGCCGTCGACGTCCCCGAGATGCATGCCGTCGGACTCGACGTCGAGATCGACGAGGCGTCGTTCTCGTACCCTGGCGAAACGCACCTCGCACTCGACGCGGTATCGGTGAAGGCCGCGGCGGGCGCCTTCACGGCGATCATCGGGCCGTCCGGCTCCGGAAAGACGACGCTCGTCGACCTCCTGCTCGGGCTCCTCATCCCAGACACCGGCACCGTTCGCATCGGCCCGGCCCGGCCCCACGACATCCGGTTCTCCGCGCCGGGCGTCATCTCGTATGTGCCGCAGCGGCCGGGCATGGTCGCCGGCACGATCGCCGAGAACATCGCGCTCGGTGTCGCGGCCGAGGACATCGACCGCGACCGCCTCGCCGAGGTCGTCGATGCCGCCTTCCTCAGCGAATTCGTCGATTCACTGCCCAACGGCGTGGATTCCTCCGTCGGAAAGCAGTCGAACTCCTTGAGTGGCGGTCAGATCCAGCGCATCGGACTCGCGAGGGCGCTCTACACCAACCCGCGCCTCCTGATCATGGACGAGGCGACGAGCGCGCTCGACGCGAGTTCCGAGGCGTTCATCAGCGAAAGCCTGCAGCGGTTGCACGGGCATGTGACGGTCGTCGTGATCGCACACCGACTGTCCACCGTGCAGCACGCGGATCACGTGTACGTGATGAACGGCGGGGCGATCGCAGCCGAGGGCACGTTCCGCCATCTCATGAAGAACAACCCGATGGTTGCCGAGTACGTCAAGCTGATGTCGTTCGACGAACAGAAAGACGAGGCGATGATTTGAGTTCCCCCGCAGCGACCCGCCGGATGACGTCCGTCACGAGCCGTGCCCGGGTGACCGAATGAACCGCGTGGTCCCACTCAACGACCTCGCTCGTATGTCTCCTGAACTCCAGGCGCAGATCCGTCACGCCATCGATTCGGTCGTCGAGAGCGGCTGGTACGTCATGGGCCCCCAGCACGACGCACTCGAGTCGGAACTCGCGGCGTACGCCGGTGCAGATCACGCGGTGCTCCTCGGCAACGGCACCGACGCACTTGAGCTCGCCCTCGCGGCCGTCGGAGTGACTGCGGGTGATTCGGTGGTCACGGTCGCGAACGCCGGCGCGTACACGAGCATCGCCGCGAGGCTGCTCGGTGCCGAGCCCGTGTACGCGGACGTCGACGAGCGAACGATGCTGATCAGCGCTGAAACGCTCGAGGCGGCGCTGGCAGGGCTCGCCGACCGGCCGAAGGCCGTCGTGGTGACGCATCTCTACGGTGCACTCGCTCCGATCGAGGAGATCGTGACCGTCGCGCGCCGCCATGGCATCGCCGTGGTCGAGGACTGCGCGCAGTCGTTCGGTGCGACCCTCGGCGGGCGGAAGGGCGGGACGTTCGGCGATGTCGCCACTGTCAGCTTCTATCCAACGAAGAACCTGGGTGCGCTCGGCGACGGCGGTGCGGTGATCACCTCGCGGAGCGACATCGCCGATGCAGTGCGTCGGATGCGTCAGTACGGCTGGTCTGCCAAGTACCGGATCGCGCATCCGCATGGCCGCAACAGTCGGATGGACGAGATGCAGGCCGCGATCCTTCGCGTGAAGCTGCCACTGCTCGACGCCATGAACGAACGGCGGCGCGAGATCCACCTGGCGTACGAGTCCGTCGAGAACCCCGGCTTTTCGATGGTGAACCGCGCTGCCGAGTCGTTCATCGCCCATCTCGGAGTCATGATCGCCGCCGACCGTACCGCAGTCCGCGCCGCGCTGACCGATGCGGGGGTCGGCACCGACGTCCACTACCCGATCCCCGACCACCACCAGCCCTTCCCGGGCGGGTACACGGGGCCTTCGCTGCCGGTGACCGAGTGGGCAGCCGACCACGTGCTGTCCGTTCCGACGTTCCCGGAACTCTCGGACGAAGAGGTCGCACACGTGCGGGCCGCGCTGGACTCGCTGTGACGCGGCTCGACTGGCCCGGGTTGGTCGAGCTCCCCGAGATCGTCGACGAGCGCGGTGTCCTGGTCGTCGCCGAGCACTCCGCGCAGATCCCATTCCCGGTGCAGCGGGTCTTCTTCGTGTCAGGCGTTCCCGAGGGCGAGCCCCGCGGCATCCATGCGCACCGCGAGTGCCACCAGTTCCTCGTCTGCGCGAGAGGCAGCGTTCGCGCCATGGTCGACGACGGCATCCGCCGCGAAGTGCTGCTCCTCGACCGCGGGTCGGTCGGACTGTACATGCCGCCGCTCACCTGGGGCACGCAATACGACTATTCGGATGACGCGGTGCTCGTCGTCCTCGCATCGCACCCCTATGATGCGGCGGACTACATCCACGGGTACGACGAGTTCCTCGGTCTCGCGGGCGCTGCCCGCGGGTGAGGTCAGTCGGCCGCCTGCAGGGTGTCCCGACTGACGCGGACCGCGTTGCCGGTGATGATCGACACACGGTCGAGCACGGCGCGCTGTGCCGCGAAGAGCACGCCGCGGAGACCGTTTCCGCGCTTGGAGACGCTCGGTGACGGCGCCTGGCCGCTGCGTTCGACGAGCGCGGTGGATCGGTCGAGCCGCGCGAGGTACGGCGCATAGACGTGTTCCCGGAGGGCGCGCCCTGCGGGACTCCCGTAGACGAGCTGGCTCGTGACGTGCCATCCGCCGCGCCGCTTGATGCCATGGAAATGGAAGAAGACGAGCGGGTCGGTGCCTCCGACGACCACCGAACCGCCATCGGAGACTGAGACCTTGTGCCTGCTCGTGTTCCATGGTGCGACGTCGAACCCGAGATCGGGAAGGATGACGACGCCGCTGAACCGTTCGGGGAACCAGTCGAGATACCCCTGGTCGGCGTAGCGCCCGGCATCGGGGGTGTCGAAGCACCACTCGAGGCAGCTCTCAGCCCACCAGTCGAGGCACGCTCGGCCGGCCTCATCGGCGCGGATGCCGACCCAGCCGACGTTGAATCGCCCGTACTTGCCGAGCCGACGTGCGAGGCGATCGGGGTAGCGGTGCTCGATGATGCCGATCGAACCGTCGCCGAGTGAGGCGAACACGCCGGCGGGATCTCCGAAGTAGCCGAGGTCGGCGTCGAGGTAGGTGACGATCGTGCTGGGGTCCGACTGACGCCGCATGACATACCGCATCAGGAGCGGTGTGCAGGTGAAGTAGTACTCCATCCGGGTGCGGGAGTCCTTGACCGCGAGAAGCTCTGGTTCCTCGACTTCGAGGTCGGCCACGGAGATCGTGCGGATGCGAGGGTCGGCGGCCTGGTCGAGGAACGCCTTCGCCCCCTCGTCGAGACACATCACCCAGACGGCGGCGTCGTCGCCCCAGGCTCTGAGGCTCTCGAACAGCGTGAGCCCCCGAGCGAGGTATCCGCTGTCGAAGTACGTCGCGTACACGTGTGGCGCCGGCGCGACGTTCATGGCGTCGCCGTTCATCGCTCGCCGTTCGTAAGGGCTCGCGCAGCATCGACCAGGATCCGCGCGGGCACGCCCACTGCGACGCTGTACGGCGGGATCACCGTGTTCTCCTTGACCACGGCTCCAGCCCCGATCACGCTGTGGTGGCCGACCTCCGCACCCATCAGGATGACGGCGTTCGCGCCGATGTGGACGTTGTTCCCGATGACGGTCGAGGCCCGCGCGATGGGCCTGTCGCCGCCGGAGACGCAGCGGGCGACCGTTGAATGCGTGTAGATCTGCACCCCTGCCGAGATGTCGCAGTCGTCGCCGATCTCGAGCCCGCCACTGCCGTCGATGACGGTGAACGCCCCGATCCAGACCCGCTCGCCGATCGCGGGCTCGCCCACGATCCAGGCATGCGGATTGTAGGGGTTCTCGGGCAGGCCGTGGTCGAAAGCGCGAGCGGTCATCGTTCCATCCTGGCATTCGGAAGCCGGTGTCGTGAACGTTGATACGATGTCTCGGGCGCGCATTTCACCGCGTCCAGATTACTTTACGCAGAGGAATGCGCATGTCAGTCAAGTCCAAGTCGGTCCTGGTGACCGGCGGTGCAGGATTCATCGGCAGCCACGTCGTGGATCGATTGATCCAGGATGAACCGCGAAAGATCGTCGTTGTCGACAACTTCTTCCTCGGGCACATGGACAACCTCGAGGCTGCACGCACAGCGCGGCCCGACCTCGATGTGATCCGGCTCGACGCGTCCGATCTGGCTGCGATGCAGGACGTGGTGTCCGCGCACGACATCGAGACGGTGTTCGATCTCGCCGTCGTTCCTCTGCCGACGTCCCTCACCTACCCTGCGTGGACGGTGCAGACGAACATCGGAATCGCGACCACGTTCTGCGAGCTGGCTCGCCGTGGGCTCATCGAGCGCCTCGTGCACTTCTCGAGCTCCGAGGCGTACGGATCCGCCCGGTACGTGCCGATGGACGAGGGCCACCCCCACGACGCCATCACCCCGTACGCGGCAAGCAAATCGGCCGAAGACCACATCATCTCGTCCTACGTGCAGACCTTCGGGATCGACGCGACGGTCGTGAGACCGTTCAACAACATCGGCCCCCGTCAGAACCCCGGATCCTATGCCGGCATCGTGCCGATTGTGATCAACCGAGTGCTGAACGGCCAGCCGATCGAGATCCACGGCGACGGCGAGCAGACCCGCGACCTCACCTGGGTCAGGGACACCGCCGACATGGCGGTGCGGATCCACGATTCGCCCGACTGCCGCGGCCAGGTGCTCAACGTCGCGACCGGTCGTGCGACCTCGATGAATGAGCTCGTCTCGCGGTTGCTCGCGATCCTCGGCACTCCGGATTACCCGATCATTCACACCGAGTCACGACCCGGTGACGTCCGACAGCACCTCGCAGATGTGACCAAGCTCACCGGACTGCTCGGAGCTCAGCCGAAGGTGCTGACCGACGACGAACTTGCTGAGACCGTCGAGTGGTACCGCAAGGTCCTTTCATGAGGTTGAATGTTCCACTGCTCGGTGACGAGGAACTCGCAGGCGTCGCCGGGGTGCTCGAATCGGGATTCCTGACGCAAGGGCCTCGTGCAGCGGAGTTCGAACGACGCGTCGCTGCTCAGGTCGGAGCGAAACACGCCTTCGCGGTGAGTTCCGCGACGACCGGTCTGCATCTCGCGCTGCACGCGCTCGGTGTGGGCCCCGGTGACGAGGTCGTCATCCCGGACTTCAGTTTCCCCGCGACGGCGAACGCCGTCGTGCAACTCGGCGCGACGCCGAAGTTCGTCGATATCGACATCGACACCTTCAACATCGACGCCGAGTTGATCGATGCCGCGGTGACCGAACGAACCCGGGCCATCATGCCGGTGCACGCATTCGGACTCGTCGCCGAGATGGACGCGATCAACGAGGTCGCCGCCCGCCACGGCCTGCCTGTCATCGAAGACGCCGCGTGCGCTCTGACCGGCAGTTACAAGGGACGGCAGGCGGGCTCGCTCGGCACGGCCGGAGTGTTCTCGTTCCACCCGCGCAAGATCATCACCACGGGTGAGGGCGGGATGATCACGACCGATGACGCCGAGCTCGCCAAGCGGATCCAGGTCCTGCGCACCCATGGGGCCGTTCGCGGGGACCTCTTCATGGAGTTCATCGATGCCGGGTTCAACTATCGGCTGAGCGACGTCCACGCTGCCATCGGAGTGGCGCAGATGGCCAAGCTCGAGGAGATCTTCGAGCGCCGCCAGACGTTGTCCACTCGGCTCAGCGAGCTTCTTCGGAGTGTCGACGGTGTTCGAGTGCCGATCGTTCCCGAGCACGTCGTGCACAGCTTCCAGTCCTACGTCGTCCTGCTCGACGACCAGATCGATCGGGACGCCGTGATCGTCGAGATGCGACGACGTGAGGTCGAGACGACGCTCGGAACGTATTCCATGCACCTGCAGCCGTACTTCGCCGGCCGATTCGGCATCGACGATGGCGCCCTTCCGCAGGCGACGCGCGCCCACCATCAGGCGCTGACGCTGCCGCTCTACCCGCAGCTCGGCGACGACGATCTCGTCGCGATCGTCGACGCGCTCACCGCATCCATCACCGTTTCCGAGCGAGCTCGCGCGTGACGCTCTGGATTCGGCAGCAAGGCGGCGTTTCCCGAGTCTGGGCTGCACGATGTGCGGCATAGCCGGGGGCTGGGAATCGCATTCCGGGCGGGGCGTGGTCGAACGCACGCGGTCGGCACTCGCTGCGATGCGGCATCGTGGTCCCGACGATCAGGGCGAACACGTGTGGGAGCGCACCGGCGGTGTGGTGTCGTTGGGGTCGACCCGGCTGTCGGTCCAAGACCTGTCCCAGGCGGGGCACATGCCGATGGTCTCGGTCGATGAGCGCTTCGTGCTCGCGTACAACGGCGAGATCACGAACTTCGTCGAGGTGCGCGCCGAGCTCGTGGCGCTCGGGCGACGATTCGCGTCGAGCGGCGATACCGAGGTACTCCTTCAGGCGTGGGAGCAGTGGGGGAGCGATTCGCTTTCGCGTTTCGAGGGGATGTTCGCATTCGCGATGCTCGATCGCAGCACCGCGACCCTGACTCTCGCTCGCGACGCCTTCGGCGTCAAGCCGCTCTACTATGCCTACGAGCCCGGGGAGAGCCTCTACTTCTCGTCCGAGGCCCCGGGGTTGATGCTGCTCCGCCCGAGCGGGCCACGTCTCGACTGGCAGACGGCATTCGACTTCATCCGCTGGGGCACCTACGACGGCGGTGAGCGCACGTTCGTAGAAGGGGCGCGCCAGCTTAAGTCCGGACATGTCGTTTCGCTGGACCTGGCCGCCGGTGTTCTCGGAGAGCCCGTGCAGTTTTGGACGCCTTCGGTGAAGCCCGGGAGCAAGGACTCGTTCGACGACGCCGCCGAGCGCGTCCGCGACCTCTTCCTCACGAGCCTTGAACGCAATCTCAGAAGTGACGTCGCCGTCGGCGTGGCACTGTCGGGAGGCATCGACTCCTCTGCGATCACTGCCGGAATCCGGCACATCGCACCCGACTACGAACTCCGCACCTTCAGTTTCGTGGCGCCCGGGTTCGATCAGTCCGAGCACGAGTGGATCGACCTCGTGGTGCAGGAGACCGGGGCGGAGTCCTTCCGGGTGACGCCGAACGCCGACGACCTCGCGGGTGATCTCGATGACATGATCCGTACACAGGGTGAGCCGTTCGGTACGACGAGCATCTACGCGCAGTACCGCGTGTTCCGCCTCGCGCGCGAGTCCGGCGTCACGGTGACACTCGACGGACAAGGGGCGGACGAACTGTTCGCAGGGTACAATGGCTACCCGGCGGCGCGCGTCCGAACGCTGCTCGAACGAGGCAAATTCGGTCGTGCCCGTCGACTTCTGCGCGAATGGCAGGAGTGGCCGGGACGACCGCCCTCGAGCACCGTGGTCGACACCGCCGTGCGAGGAATGCTCCCCAGCTCGCTCGTCCGCACGGTCGAGCGCGTTCGAAGCGTGGAATCGCCGGCCATCAACTACGCGAGGCTCGCCGAGCACGGTGTGCGCGTCGAGGTGCCGCGACTCGGGCTGCCCGGTGTTCGTGGACGTCGCCTGAGCTCGGCGTTGAGCGAGGCGCTCACGGTTCGCGGAGTCGGTTCGTTGTTGCGTCATGGCGACCGGAACTCGATGAGGTTCTCCGTCGAGAGCCGCGTGCCGTTCCTCGATCGCGCATTGGTCGACTATACGCTCGGGCTTCCCGAGGAGTACCTGCTGGATGATCGCGGCACGACGAAGGCAGTACTCCGCAAGGCGCTTCGGGGCATCGTGCCCGACGTGATCCTCGATCGGCGGGACAAGATCGGCTTCGCGACGCCTCAGGACTCGTGGCTCGACCAGATGACGAGAGAGACGATGACCGCGGGCCGGGATCGAGAGCGCATCGGTTTCCTCCGAACCGACGACGCGGCACTCGACCTGCTCGCGAACGGCCGTGACGACGACTTGCAACTGGCGTCCGGCGTTCGCTGGCGCATCCTGAACCTCCGGCGATGGATCGAGCTGTTCGACATCGACGCCGCTTGACGCGTCGGCCGATCCGACGAAGGGAAGCAGGACGATGGGACTGACCCATAGGGCGCAGCGCGTGCTCCTGGCGCTCGGCCGATGGATCGGCGCGGCGACCGGTCGCCGACGATCCCCGATCTCGTGGGTCATCGGTCCAGACGAGATCGCGACGGTCGTGCATCAGCTCGCAACCGCCATCCCCGACTCGTACGCGGTCTCCCTGAAGAGCCATGCGTTCTACGATCTCCCATACGATCTCACGTTGAAGCCGTCGCGCCGGGCTTCGGTCGCGCTGGTCAAGCGGCTCGTCGTGGGTCCATTCATGCTCGGGATCCTCTCGTCGCGCGCACGGGGCGTCATCTACCTCGGCACCGGCGGATACCTCGTGAACTCGGACCAACGCGACTGGGAGTTCGCATGGCTCCGGAGCAAGGGACTCGCCGTCGTGTGCTACTTCGTCGGAGACGACATCCGAGCACCCCGCCTCATGCACGAACTCGAAGAGAGGCTCGGCCGGCCGAACCTCAGCACGAATCAGGCGTCGATCGACGCGCTGTTCGACTCGGATGAGTACGACACGACCAAGCGCGCCATCGCCGCGGCGGCCGATCGGCACGCCAACATGATCTTCTCGGCGTCGTTCGACCAGCGCAGCTACCTCGAATCGCCGGTGGAACCGATCGAGCTGCTCTATCCCGATGACGAGTTCCGGCACTCGGTGGCGAAGTTCGCGCGGCTCGATCGGCCGGTGATCCTGCATGCGCCCTCGTCGCCGCAGATTAAGGGCACGCATTTCGTTCGAGACGCG
Source organism: Agromyces sp. NPDC055520 (assembly GCF_053619715.1). Classification (NCBI taxonomy): domain Bacteria; kingdom Bacillati; phylum Actinomycetota; class Actinomycetes; order Micrococcales; family Microbacteriaceae; genus Agromyces; species Agromyces sp. NPDC055520. Next base: position 93,831 of record NZ_JBSHJY010000004.1, read on the forward strand.
ATCCATCGCCTCGAAGCGGAAGGCTACAGCTTCGAGTACGTGGAGCTGGTCGGCGTCGACCATGCGCAGGTGCAGCGTCAGCTCGCTCGAGCACACATCGTCCTCAACCAGTTCTATGCGTTCCTCCCGGGAGTGTTCGGCCTCGAGGCACTCGCCTCGACCTCGGTGATGCTGTGCAGCGCGGACGAGCACATCGAGCCGGCGATCCCGGCAGGTGGCAATGAGGCGTGGATCCTGACCATCGCCGATGAGGTGTATGCGAATCTCAAGCGTGTCCTCGACGAACCGGATTCCATGCTCGCGCAGGCCGAAGCCGGATACCGCTGGGCGCAGCGGAGCTGGTCGGCGTCTGTCGCCGGAGAGCGTGTACGCGGCAAGCTCGAATCGGTGCTCGGCTCGATCGGCGATGCGGGCCGGTAGTCGCACGAGTGGCGTCAGCGGCGATCAGGGCAGCTGATCACGGAGCCGGATGCTCCCCGATCGCGCAAGTGAAGACCTCTTGCTCGGCTTCCGCGGACAGGACGTCCGCGGCCGCGTCGGAGCGCTCCTTCAGGCGTGTCACGTCTGCACCGGTCAGCGGCCGGAGTGCGTCGGCGAGATCCTCGGCGGTCCACCCTTCGGTCACCACTCCGTTGCCGAACTCGGCGATGATCGCCTCCATGCTCGGGCTCGGGCCGATCACGAGCCCGAGTCTGCCCTGCACGGCTTCGAAGAGCTTGTTCGGAAGTGCGTACAGCAGGTTGGCCGTCCTCGGCGGGAAGAACATGACCTCGAGGTCGAACTCGTTGATGCGCGCGGCCACGTCCCTCATCGGCACGGGGTCGACGATGCTGATGCGGGCCGACTGCTGCTCGATCGCCTCGGCGACCTCCCGTCGAGTCTCGGCGTTGCCGGTGAGCATCAGTGTGAGGTCGAACCGATCGTCGAGGAGCGCCATGGCATCGAACATCTCGCGGAGACCGCGTCCCCATGCCGCGTGCCCATGGAACACGAGCCGAACGCGGTCCGCGTCGATGGGCGACGGTCGCTGGTCGACGAACGGGGGAGTGTTGCGCACGATGTGCGGTCGTTCGATCCCGAACTCGGTCTGATAGCGGTCGGCGATGCCGGAGGCCACGACGGATCGGGACGTGATCGCGCGGTGCCGGATGAATGAGCGCTGCCAGCGGTAGAAGCCGGTCAGGAGCGGCTTGAGCGCGGTCCCTTCTGGCAGCTCATCGGGGAAGTACTCGTGGAGGTCGGCATGAACGCGCGTGGCGCCGTTCGACGGAGCGTGCGCCGCCACCCAGGGGAGCAGATCGATGTCGTTCATCAGGACCAGGTCGTATGCGGAGGCGCGAACCCGCCGCGTTGCAGCCTTGGGGATGCGCGACTCGAACAAGGTGCGGAACCGCAGCCGCCACGGGAAGGCCGCGAGGATCACGCCGAGGATCGGTCGTGGCTTCGTCCAGCCCGGCACCTCCGTCATCGCGAAGTGCGTGCGGACGCTCGGGCGCGGCGAGTCGCCGAGGCCGAGGCTGTCGACGGTCCACCCGGCCGCGGTCAGCCAGTCGATCTCGCGGACGACGCGAGGATCGGTCGGCAGATCGGTCATGCAGACGACGAGTACGGTCTTCGATTCGGTATACATCGTGCCGGTCATTCCCCAGAGTGGTCGGAGTCGTGGTCGGGGTCGATGAGCGCCAGGAAGCGCGCACCCTCGTGATCGGCGCTGAGCTCGCGCGCGGCGACATCGGACCCGCGCTTGAGGGCGGTGATCGCCTCCGGGGTGAGCCGATTGACGGCAGCAGCGAGGTCGGACGCCGTCCAGCCGTCGGCGACGACGCCGTTTCCGAACTCCTCGAGCACGGGCGCCATGTCGACGCTCGGGCCGATCACGAGACCGAGGCGCCCCTGCACCGCCTCGAAGAGCTTGTTCGGCAGCGTGAACCGGAGGTTCTTCGACGTGGGCGGGAAGAGGATGATCTCGAGATCGAACGGGTTGAGCGCCGACGTCACCTGATCGATCGGCACCGGGTCGATGAATCGCACCCGTTCGCCGAGCGGCACGGCATGGTTCGCCAGGCGCTCCCGATACTCCGGAGACCCGGTGAGCATGAGGGTGAGCCGGAACCGCGAGTCGATCTCGCGCATGGCGTCGATCATGAGCTCGAGCCCTCGCCGCGGGTCGGCGAACCCGTGATGGATCAGCTCGATGCTCGAGGCGTCGACGGGCGACGGCTCCTGCGCGACGAACCGGGGGCTGTTGCGGATGACGACGGGCGCCGGTACGCCGTTGCGCTCCGAGTAGAGGCGGGCGATTCCGGGCGCGACGGTCGACCGCGAATCGATGGCCGGAGCGGCGATCGCATCGAGGAGCCACGAGTGGTATCGACGCAATCGCGGCGCGGCGAGCTGCTCGACCCGTCCGCGCGGCTGCCACTCGTGGAACTCGTGCAGATCGAGGTGGAGTCGTCCCGACGGCGTGACGAGGCGGTCGCGGTGGCCGACGAACCAGGGGAGCAGGTCGATCTCGTTCACCACCACGAGGTCGTACGGCGCGCCGACGTCGAGCAGGTCGGCAGGAACGGTCTTCTGCGCGAAGGCGCTGAATCGATCCGCCGGCGTGCGCAGCAAGCCGAGCGCGGTCGTGAACGCCGCACCCGGTGCTGCCGGCGGCATCTCGAACATCCGCCGGACCGACGGATGCGGCGACGGTCCGAGCCCGATCGCGTCGACGGTCCAGCCTCCGTCGATGAGCCAGGAGATCTGGCGGATCACGCGAGGATCCTGTGCGAGCGGCGAGAAACAGGCGACGAGGGCGGTGCGCTCGCCCGTCACGCGAGCGGGATCCGTTCCGTGCTGAGGTGCTTCACGGTTCCTCCAGGGTCGAACGTGGCTGCCGAACCAGCTTAGTCGTCGTCGGTGCACGCGGAATCGAGAGTCCGTACTGTAGACCGGGTGAGCGGCAAGAGCAGTACGGGCGCCGGGCGTCCGCCCAGAGTGTTCCTCGGCACCCAGGAGATCTCCGGCTACTACGGCAACCTCGAGGCGGGGTTCCGGTCGAACGGCGTTCGGGCGAGGTTCGTGACGACGCATCCGCATCCCTTCGGGTACGAGCAGGCCGTTCCGAACCCCTGGCCCGCGAGGTGGGCATCCGCAGCGGTTCTGACCCATCGCCGTACCGGCGGCGCCCGAAGGCTCTTGGCCGCTGCCGGGTACGTGGCGTCGTCCGTGCTGCTGCTCCTCTGGGCTCTCCCGCGATTCGACGTCTTCATCTTCGCGTGGGGGATGAGCATCCTTCCCGGCAACCTCGACATCCGGATCCTCAGGTTGTTCGGGAAGCAGGTCATCACGGTGCTCGGGCACGGATCGGAGGCCCGTCCGCCGTACATGTCGACGCCGAGGCATCCGCTGCCACTGACCGCGTCGCAGGTGCGGGAGCTGCGGGACGAGGTCCGCACGGTGGCGCAGAAGGTGCGGCGCATCGAACGCTGGTCGACGCACACGATCGGCCTCGTCACGACGGCGCAGTTCTTCCGAGAGCCCTTCGTCGACTTCTACCGGCTCGGTCTCCCGACCCCCCACACCAGCCCGCCCGAGGTGCGCGCGACGGAGACGCTGACGGTCGTGCACCTTCCGAGCAATCCCGAAGTGAAGGGAACAGCGGTGATCCGGGCATGTGTGGAGGCGGCGCAGGCGCGCCACCCCGGTCTGCGCTACGTCGAGGTCTCGGGGCGACCGCACGCCGAGGTCCTGACGGCGATCGAGCACGCAGATGTCGTGGTCGACCAGCTCTGGTCCGACATCCCGATGGCGGTGGTCGGCACCGAGGCGGCGAGCCGTGCGACGCCGACGATCATCTCGGGCTACGCGTGGCCGGTCTGGCAGGACGCCTGGGCCGAGGCCGAACTGCCGCCGACGATCCTCGCGACGCCCGAGACCTTGTGCGACGTGCTCGAGCGGGCGGTGGGTGACGTCGACGCCACACGCGAGATCGGCGACCGAGCGCGCCGATTCGTCGAAGAGCGATGGGATCCGGCGGAGGTTGCCGCGAGGTACCTTCAGCTGATCAGGGGTGAGAATCCTGCCGAATGGATCGTCGAACCGTCGACCGTGACCTACGGATGGGGCGTGGGCGTCGCTCGCGTGACAGTGGAGGCGATGGTCGCCGCGCTCGTCGACGAGTTCGGCGTGGAGAGTCTCGAATGGGCCGGGGCCGTTGACGCATACGGACTGCGCGAGGGGTGACTCCGGAGTTCTCCTCGTCGTCGCGTTCGGATTTCTCCCCCGTGCCAGCAGGTAAGCTCGCTAGTCGGGCGCAGGCGGATCCGGGCGCACGGGAGAGGGTGGAGAGTGACACTGCGCGATAGTCCGACACGTGGATCGATCTTCGTCGTCGACACGTTCTACTACTCGGTGCTGCAGTCCCTCGGGCTCGATCGTCCACTCGTCACGACCGACTATGACGAGGCTGTGCGCCAGGCCCTCGATTTCGGCTTCGGAACGGGCGGAGCATACGTGCGCGGCCTCTCCGGACTCGGGTGGGATGCGCGCATCTCGATCGCGAACTCGCTGGCGCTTCAAGACCTGTGGGCGCGGACGCACGGTCGACGGTCGCCGATTCCGGTCGCATGGCGCTACGGCCCGCACCTCTCCCGGCTGCCGCTCGGACGAAACCTGCTGCACAAGTTCCCCCACCTCCATGGGGTGCTGCTCGATCAGATCCGCGAATCCCGGCCCGACGTCGTTCTCGTGCAGGACCTCAACCTCGTGCCGCCGGGGCTCGCGCGAGCCATCCGACGGCACACGAACCTCCTGGTCGGTGAGATCGCGTCGCCGCTTCCGCCCCGGAGGTTCCTCACCTCGTACGACATGATCATCTCCGCACTTCCGACGATCGTCGAGACCGCCGAGTCGTGGGGGATCCCTGCGCGATTCCTCCCGCTCGGCTTCGACGAACGGTGGGCGGACCGAACTCCCGCCTCCGAACGTCCGATCGACGCGATCTTCGTCGGGAGCTTCTCGCGACTCCAACCGGCGACCGCGCCCCTGCTCCGTGAGATCGGTGCCGCGGTGCCCGGGCTCCGCATCTACGGGCCGGCATCGCCCGAGGTGCTCGCCGAGGCCGGACTGACCCGGTTCTACGTCGGCGAGGCCTGGGGGAGGGACATGTTCGCGCTCCTCGCGCAGAGCAAGCTCGTCGTCAACCGGCACGGTTCCGTCGCCGGACGATACGCGGTCAACATGCGGATGTACGAGACCACGGGCTCGGGAGCCGCGCTCATCACCGAACGCAAGAGCAACCTCGGCGAACTCTTCGACGTCGGCCGCGAGGTGCTTGCATACGGGTCCCCAGCAGAAGCTGCCGAACTGGCGGCTTCGTTGCTCGCCGATCCCGAGCGGCTCGACGATGTGGCGGCCGCCGGTCGCCGACGCACGCTCGGCGAGCACACCTATCGTCACCGTGCGGCTGCGCTCGACGAGATCCTGCTGGGGGCGATCGGGCCGGGGAGCCGGGCATGACCGCCGGGCATGTGTCCAGCACCGCGCCGCGCCGCGACATCCAGGCCCTTCGAGCGCTCGCGGTGATGCTCGTCGTGCTGTTCCATTTCTGGCCCGAGGTGCTCCACGGCGGATACGTCGGCGTCGACGTGTTCTTCGTGATCTCGGGCTTCCTCATCACGGCGCACCTCATTCGCGAGATCGAGCGCAGCGATCGCATCGACCTCCCCCGATTCTGGGCGCGCCGTGCGAGGCGGCTGCTCCCTGCCGCGCTCCTCGTGATCCTGGTGACCGTCATCGCGGTGCTCGTCTGGATGCCGCAGTTCTTCTGGGCCCAGTTCTTCCGCGAGGTGGTCGCCTCGACGCTGTATGTGGAGAACTGGCTGCTCGCAGCCGATGCCGTCGACTACCTCGCTTCGGGCAACAGCCCGACGGCCGTGCAGCACTACTGGTCGTTGTCGGTCGAAGAGCAGTTCTATCTCGTCTGGCCGCTGCTGCTGCTGCTCGCCGCAGTCGTGGTCGGGAAGGTCGGGAGCGGCGCGCTGCGCCGCGGACTCGGAATCGCGATCGGCATCGTGCTCGTCGCGAGCCTGGCGACGTCGATCCTGATGACCGCGTCGGACTCCGCGGCCGCCTACTTCGTGACGCCGACCCGTGCATGGGAGTTCGCGCTCGGCGCGATGCTCGCGGTGCTGCCCGTGGTCGCCGCCGCGCGCCTGGTCGCCGTTCGCGCCGTCATCGGATGGCTCGGGTGGATCGCCATCGCCTACTCGGCGTGGACCTTCTCTGCGGCAACTCCCTTCCCCGGCTCGGCCGCCCTGGTGCCCGTGCTCGGCACCGCCGCGGTCATCTGGGCGAATGAGCCGCGTGTCTGGTGGTCCTCCACCGCTCTGACGGGGATCCGGCCGATCCAGTGGGTCGGCGACGTCTCGTACTCGGCCTACCTCTGGCACTGGCCCCTGATCCTCATCGCACCGTACGTCATCGGCCAAGCCCAGCTGTCGATCGTCGTCAAGGGGCCGCTCGTGGTTCTGACCCTCGTGCTCGCGTGGGCGACGAAGCGCTGGGTGGAGGATCCCGTTCGCACCGGCCGCCTGCTGAGCGGCAGGCGCCCGGTCGTGACCTTCGGCGCAGCCGGCATGGCGATGATCATCGTGGTGGCGCCGGCACTCGTGGGCCTCGCATTCCTTCAGGCGAGGATCGCCGCAGACGATGTCGAACGCAGCCGACTCGCGCAGTCGGCTTGCTTCGGCGCGGCAAGCCTCGACGATCCGTCGTGTTCCGATGCGACGTTCGACGTGATCAGCCCCGACCCGGCCGCCGCGCCGCAGGACAGCCCCGGCATCTACTTCACCGATCCGCCGTGCTTCGCGTCCGGGAGCGACCTGCGCCCGTGCACCTTCGGGGATCCCGAGTCGTCGAAGCGCGTCGCGCTCATCGGAGACTCGCATGCCGCGCAGTGGCAGCCCGCCCTCGCGGAGATCGCCGAGGAACAGGGCTGGCGGCTCGACCTCTACCTGAAGACGAACTGCGCGTTCACATCGGCCGACCGGGGCCCGGCGTACGACGCGTGCGCGGACTGGTCTGGTGCACTCCAGCAACGGCTCGAGGAGGAGGCGCCGTACGCGCTCGTGCTCACGTCGTTCTTCGCAGAGAACCTCGGCCTCGAAGTCGATGCCGGCACGCTCACTCGCACCCAGGCCCTCGAGGGCTTCCGCGACGTCTGGGCCCCGTTGATCGAGCGCGGATCCGTGGTGGCTGCGATCGCGGACACGCCGCACATGCTGCAGACGACGACGGTGTGCGTGGCGACGTCAGAGGACGGATTCGACGAATGCGCGGTGCCGAGATCGATTGCCTTCACCCGGGAGGATCTGCAGGTCACCGCTGCAGAGGGTCTCGGCGGTGCGTCCGTCATCGACATGGTGGACCACCTCTGCCGACCGGATGTCTGCCCGGCGGTCGTTGGTGGCGTCGCGATGTACACGGATCCCTACCACCTGACGGAGACGTACTCGCGCACCACGGCACCGTTCCTGCTGCGTGGGATCGACGCGGCGCTCGCCGGAACGCCGACGGCCGCAGCGCTCGGCGACGCCGACAGCGCTGCGGCCGCAGGAGAGTAGATCAGGCGCTGCGGGCGACGGCGCCCAGCACGAACGTCGGGACGCTCGCTCGAAGCTCTTCACTCGTGATGCCGCGACCGTCGACGATGGTGCGGACGCCGGGCAGGTTCTCGGCGCCGATGCGCCGGTACTCCTCGTGGTTGGCCTGCACGATCGCAGCGTCGATGGGCTCGCCGAACTCGTAGTCGACGAATCCGAGCGCTTCGATCTCGGACTTCGTGTACATCGGGTCGTTGACGACCGGATGCGCGCCTGCCGCGATGAGCGCCGAAACGACATCGAACACGCCGGAGAACGCCGTCTCCTTGACGCCGCCGCGGTAGGCGGCGCCGAGCACAGCGACCCGCTGCCCGGCGAGATCGCCGTGCTTCTCCGCGAGGAGGTCGACCGCGTAGTTCGGCATCGCCCGGTTCGCGGCGCGAGCCGCTCGCACGATCGTCGCAGCAGGGTCGTTCCACAGGTACATCTGCGGATAGATCGGGATGCAGTGGCCGCCGACGGCGATGCCGGGCTGGTGGATGTGGCTGAAGAACTGGCTGTTGCACGCCTCGATGACGGCGAACACGTCGATGCCGGCACCATCCGCGAACCGTGCGAACTGGTTCGCGAGTCCGATGTTCACATCGCGATAGGTGGTCTCCGCGAGCTTCGCGAGTTCGCTGGCCTCGGCCGTGCCGAGGTTCCAGACGCCGTTCGGCCGGGCGAGATCGGGGCGCTCGTCGAAGTCGAGCACCTGCTCGTAGAACGCGATGCCGGCTTCGGTCGAAGCGTCGTTCACGCCGCCGACGAGCTTGGGGTACTTTCGGAGGTCTTCGAACACGCGACCGGTGAGCACGCGCTCAGGGCTGAAGACGACGTCGAAGTCCGCTGCGACACTCAGGCCCGAGAGCTGTTCGAGCGCGGGGGCGAACCGGTCCCGAGTGGTGCCGACCGGCAGCGTGGTCTCGTACGAGACGAGCGTTCCCGCAGTGAGGCCCCGACCGATGTCTTCGGTGGCGGAGTCCATCCAGCCGAAGTCGGGAACGCCTTCCTGGTCGACGAACAGCGGGACGACGACCACGACGGCCTGGCTCTGCGCGACGGCCTCGGTCGTGTTCACCGTGGCACGCAGGAGCCCGCGCGACACGACATCGGCGAGCTTGACGTCGAGGTCGGACTCGCCCGGGAACGGTTCGACTCCGTCGTTGATGAGTGCGACGGTACGCGGGTTCACATCCGCGCCGAACACGGTGTGACCCTTCGAAGCGAACTGGACGGCGAGCGGCAGGCCGATCTTGCCCATTCCGACGACGGTGATGTTCATGTTGTTGGCGCTTCCTTCTCAGACCGAGAGTTTGTGGTCTTGGCCGTCTGCAACGAGCTGTTCTGCGATCGCGACGACATCGGCACCCGCGGCCAACGTGACGATCCCCGAGGTGTCGCCCGTGAGCACTGCGTCGCGGAACGCCTCATGCTCCGTGCGCAGGGGTTCGCGCTTGTCGAGGGCGAACCGGATGACGTCGCCCTCCGAGACGCCGCGGAACGACGAGACGCCGTCCCACGAGTGGACGCTGCTGCCGTTCTCGAAATAGGTGAGATCCGCAGTGAGCGTATCGGCGACGAGCGCACCATTCTCACCGGTGACGACTGTGGTGCGCTCCTTGAAGGGGCTCAGCCAATTCACCGTGTGCGTGGCGATCGTGCCCGAGCTGAGCGTCGCGACGGCGATCACCAGGTCTTCGTGGCTGCGGCCGCTGCGGTGGGCGGTTCGGGCGTTCACCGTCACATACTTCTGTTGGCTCACCCACGCGGTGAGGTCGATGTCGTGGGTCGCGAGGTCCTTGACCACGCCGACATCGGCGATGCGGCCAGGGAACGGGCCCTGACGGCGAGTGGCGATCTGGTAGATCTCGCCGAGCAGGCCTTCTTCGAGTCGCCGTCGCATCGACTGCAGCGCAGGATTGAAGCGCTCGATGTGTCCGACGCCGCCGACGAGCCCGGCATCGGCGAACAGCCGCTGCAGCTCGAGCGCGGACTCCAGGTCGGAGGCGACCGGCTTCTCGATGAGTGCGTGGATGCCGCGTTCGGCGAGGCTGCGCCCGAGGTCGAGATGGTAGATCGTCGGTGCGGCGACGACGCAGTAGTCGAGACCGAGGTCCAGGAATCGGTCGAGGTCTTTGAGTACGTCGCGGCCTTCGATGATCGGCGGGACCGCGGGCCCCGGGTCGTACACGCCGGCGAATTCGACGCCGTCGAGGGTCGAGAGCACCCGACTGTGGTGGCGGCCCATCACACCCAGGCCGAGGACTCCTGCGCGAAGCATCAGGCGCCAGCCTTCGCGACGTCGTTCACGACGGTAACGATGTTCTCGAGGTCGTCCTGGCTCAGCGCCGGGTGCACCGGCAGTGAGAGGCACTCTGCTGCGGCGTGCTCGGTGACGGGCAGATCGAGAGTCTCGGCGAAGGAGGGGAGGCGGTGGATCGGCGTCGGGTAGTAGACGCCATTGCCGATGCCGCGTGACAGGAGTTCGGCCGCGAACGCGTCGCGGTCGGCGCCCTGCACGCGGATCGTGTACTGGTGGAACACGTGGGTACGTCCATCCGCGACGGGCGGCGCCACGACGCCTTCCAGGTTGGCGCTCAGGAACTCGGCATTGCGCTGGCGCTGCTCGGTCCACCCCGCGAGCTTGCGGAGCTGCACACGTCCGATCGCCGCGTGGATGTCCGTCATTCGAGTGTTGAACCCGACGACCTCGTTCTCGTACCGCTTCTCCATGCCCTGGTTGCGCAGGAGTCGCGACATGCGTGCGACGTCTTCGGAGCCCGTCGTGATCATGCCGCCTTCGCCGCTCGTCATGTTCTTGGTGGGGTAGAACGAGAACGAAGCGGCGATGCTCCAAGCGCCGACGGGGACACCGTCGACCGTGGCCATGTGCGCCTGCGCTGCGTCTTCGAACAACAGCAGATCGTGCTGCTCCGCGAGCTTCGTGAAGCCGACCATATCGGCGGGGTGCCCGTAGAGGTGCACGGGCATGATCGCACGGGTGCGAGGGGTGATGAGCGCTTCTGCAGCGGCGACGTCGAGGCAGAAGTGGTCGGGCTCGATGTCGGCGAAGACGGGCACGCCGCCGGCGAGTCGCACCGCGTTCGCGGTGGCAGCGAAGCTGAAGGACGGGACGATGACCTCATCGCCCGGCTGGATGCCCGCCGCGATGAAAGCCATGTGCAGAGCGGAGGTGCCGGAATTGACGGCGATGCTGTGACGTCCGTCGACGAAAGCCGAGAACTCCGACTCGAACGCGGCGACCTCGGGACCCTGCGCGAGCATTCCGCTCCGCATCACCCGGTCGACTGCTTCGCGTTCCTCGTCGCCGATGATCGGCTGAGCTGCTGGGATCATTATCGTGTCACCTCACGGAGTTCGTTTTCGCTCGTCTGTTGGAATTCATCGCCGGTGTCTGGGCACCGCCAGAAGCCTGCTTCATGCTCGATGAGTCGGTGGCCGGTCTTGCCGACCCATCCGATTCGGCGCGCAGGGTTGCCGACCACCAGGGCATGTGCCGGAACGTCTTTCGAGACGACGGAGCCGGAGCCCACGAGCGACCATTCCCCGATGACGACCGGCGCGATGCACACGCTCTGCGCGCCGATGGCGGCGCCGCGACGCACCTCGACCCCGACCGCTTCCCAGTCGCTGCCCGACTTCAAGGAGCCGTCGGGATTGATGGCGCGCGGGAATTGGTCATTGGTGAAGACGACACCGGGGCCGACGAAGACGCCCTCGTGAAGAACGGCGGGCTCATAGATCAGGGCGTAGTTCTGAATCTTGCAGTTCCGTCCGAGTCGGACGCCGGTGCCGATGTACGCGCCGCGACCTACGATGCATCCGGCCGCGATCGATGCGTCCTCCCGGACCTGTGCGTAGTGCCAGACGCGTGCGTCGTCGGCGACGTGCGCCGAGCTTGCGACATCGGCGGTGTCATGGATATTTCGGGATGGTGTGGTCATCGACTCTCCGGCGGGGTGTGCTGCCCTGTGAACGAATCAATCCTAGGCGGCAACTCCGCGGGGTTTGACCGGAACGGCGGCCTCCAACAGCCACACCTTGCTCAGTTCCTCGCCAGCGCATCCCGCCAACTCATGTCCCGGGCTGCCTTCACCGCGCACACGACGAGCAGCATCCACCCGCCCTCTACGAGCGCGAAACTCTCTGCGAACGACGTCACGGCGATCGTCACGAGCATGAGCGCCGGCCACACGTAGACCACGCTTCGCCGCGTCGAGGCGAGCAGCCAGGCGCGCACGAGGGCGACGCCGAGCAGCGCGATGAAGAGCAGCGCGCCGATCACGCCGACCTGGAAGTACACGTCGACGTACGCATTCAGGGCCGAGCCGTGCGGGCGGCCCGTGGCGAGCTCGATCCAGGTGTACGGCGGGGCATCCGGCCACGGGCCGACCCAGCCCCAGCCCTGCAGGGGGTTCAGGTTCAGGTAGCGCGAGAGCTCGCGCCAGACGTCGAGGCGCACGTCGAACTCGCTGCGGGCGTCGAGCAGCTCGATGATGCGGATGCGCAGGATCCACCCGGCGATGACGGCCAGCAGCCCCGTGACGAGAAGCGCGATCTGCCAGCGCCACCGCGTGGGCGCAGAGGCCCGCCTCAGTCCGTACAGCGCCAGCAGCGCCACGAGCGCGGCGCCGAGGGCGAACCAGGTCGTCGGCGAGCCCGACAAGACGAGGCAGAGCCCGGCGAGGGTCAGCGACAGGATGGCGCGGGTACGACGCACGATCTTCATGCGCCATTCGACGAGGAAGGTGAGCAGCGCGATGAGGGCGACGAAGCCGAGCATGTTGCGCGAGCCGAAGATGCCCTGGATCGGCCCGAGCGCGGCGATGTCGCCTTGAATGCCGAGCACCCTGATCGGCACGTCGAGGATGATGCCCGAGGCCACCTCGAGCGCGATCGAGACGCCGAGCAGGCCGCGCATGACATCGCCGAAGGCGCGCACGATCTGGATCGTGTCGCGCATGAGCGCGATGTAGATGCCGATGAACGCGAAGGCGACGAGATAGCCGAGTCGGGCGAGCGAGACGAACGCGGGCAGGTTGCTCCAGAGCACCGAGGCCGCGCACCAGCCGATGAACACGAGAATCGTCAGCGGCAGGATCCCGTACCACTCGACCGCCCGCCAGCGGGCGACGAGCGACGCGGCGCAGAGCACGACGAGCCCGGCGAGGGCGGCGAGCAGACCGGGCGTGCCGATGATGCTGCGCACCGCCTGTGTCGAGAACGCCAGGCCGACGGCGAGCAGCGTCAACGCCTGGGCGAAGCGTGCCGAACCTGCGAACGCGCGCAGCGCAGCGCTCAAGCTCATCGAGCGGCCTCGGGGGGGCGACGGTCGCTGAGCTTGTCGAAGCGCCCTTCGACAGGCTCAGGGAGCGAGGCCGGCAGCGGCTCGTGCTCCCACTGCCGCCGCTTGGTCGACCAGGCGACCGCGATGAGCAGCACCCAGCCGCTCTCGACCAGGATGCGGCTCTCGGCGAGGCTCTGCCCGATCAGCGCGACGAGCAGCAGCAGGGGCACGAGGGCGGCGGCCGAATGAGGGAGCGCGCGCCCCGCGGCATCCATCGGTCGGTCGACGGCGAGGAACCACGAGCGCCACAGCGCGCCGATCACGATCGCGGCGAAGGCGATCACGCCGAAGACGCCGAGCTGCATCCACACGTCGAGCCAGGCGTTGTGCGCCTGCAGGTAGGTGACGCCCTTGCGCACCGCGAGGTCGTTGAACGGTTCGACCCATGGCACCCAGTAGCCGACCCAGCCCCAGCCGAACCACGGCCGTTCGGCGGCGAGGCCGATCACCGAGTTCCAGATGTCGAAGCGGCCGGTGAGGTCTTCGCTCTTGCCGAAGACGTCGAGCAGGCGGCTCCAGAAGACGATCAACAGCGTGACGGATGCCGCGGCCGCTGCGACTGCCGTCCAGTACACGCGTGCGCGGCGATCGGGCCCGACCCTGCGCGCCCAGAGCGCGAAGCCGAGCGCGACGGCCACGACGATGGCGACGAGCATGACGGTCGCCGAACGGGTGAGCAACAGCACGCCGCCGGCGATGACGATCCACGCTATGCCCGAGCCGCGACGCACACTGCCCGCGGCGAGCAACGCGCCGAACACGATGAGGGCGAGCAGCGCGATCATGCCGAGGATGTTGCGGCTCGCGACGATGCCCTCGATCGGGCCGCCGTCGAAGAGCAGCCCGCGCGACCAGTAGAACGCCATCGGCAGCTTCTCGCCGGTCACCTCGAAGTCGGGGAAGTTCGGCAGCACCGGGCCGCCGACGAAGATCGCGACCCACAGCTCGAACGCGATCGAGAGCGCGAGCACCCACTTGAGCGCGCCGCCGAGGCAGCGGACGAACTGCGTCCAGCTCAGGCACAGCACGAGCGAGACGGCCGTGATGGTCGTCGCGAGCGTGATGGCCACGCCGAGAGCGGATGCCGCGGGGTAGAACGACCACGCGATCGACACCGTCGCGAGCAGCACGAAGACGATCGTCGACTTCGGCACGCGACGCCAGGTCCACTTCGGCTTGACCTGCACGAACATGACGACGGCGCCGATCAGCACGAGTGCGGCCACGACGCCGAAGCCCCACCAGCCGAGGAGGTTGCGCCAGAACTGGCCCGCGAGCACCGTGAACAGCGCGAACGTCGCGTACGCCGTGATCCAGCGGCGGCGATCGGTGCTCATGGGGTACAGGCTATCGCGGCATTGTTCGGTTGCTCGCTGAGCCTGTCGAAGCGCAGTGCTCCCTTCGACAGGCTCAGGGAGCGGCGGGGAGCGATACCGTTGAAGCACCCCCACCGAGAGGAACCCCCGAGCATGTTCACGGCGATCGGCAACACCCCGCGCGACTACGCGTGGGGCTCCACCACGGCGATCGCGGAGTTCCTCGGTTCGGCGCCGTCGGGCGGGCCAGAGGCCGAACTCTGGCTCGGGGCGCACCCGGGTTCTCCGGCGAAGGTGCTCGACACGGCATCCACTGGTGCAGCGCCCATTCCGTTCGGCGACCTCGCCGCCTGGATCGCCGCAGCTCCGCAGCAGGCGCTCGGCCCCGCGCTCGCCGCGCAGGGCGCCCGGCTGCCCTTCCTGCTGAAGCTGTTGGCGGCGGGCAGCCCGCTGTCGCTGCAGGCGCACCCGACTCCCGAGCAGGCGCGGGCCGGCTTCGCACGCGAAGAGGCCGACGGCGTGCCGCTGACGGCGTACGACCGCAACTACAAAGACGAGTTTCACAAGCCCGAGCTCATCGTCGCGCTGAGCGACACGTTCGACGCGCTCTCGGGCTTCCGTCCATCAGGCGAGGTGCAGGGCGTGCTCGAGGTGCTTCGGGCAGCGGATGCCGCGGCACTCGAGCCCGAGCCCGGCGCACTCGACCTGCTCGAGGCGAAGCTGACGGGCGAGCACGGGCTTCGCGACACCGTCGAATGGCTGCTGCGCGACGGGCGCGGCGGCGACACCGGGGAGGCGTCGTGGGTGATCGGCCGGGTCACGGCGCTCGCGGCGTCCGACACGGCGCTCGCCTCGCCCTACGCGCTGTCGTTCGAGACGGTCGGCACGCTCGCCGAGGCGTACCCCGGCGACCCCGGCGTCGTGATCTCGCTGCTGCTGAACCGCGTGCGCCTCGTGCGCGGCGAGGCCCTGTACCTCGCAGCCGGCAACATCCACGCGTACCTCGACGGGCTCGGCATCGAGCTCATGGCGGCGAGCGACAACGTGCTGCGCGGCGGGCTGACGCCGAAGCACATCGACGTCACCGAGCTCATCGACGTGCTCGACTTCACGCCGATGCCGGCGCCGTACCTGAAGCCGATCGACATGTCGGCCGGGGTCATGGTGTTCCGACCCGACGTGGCCGATTTCGAGCTGTACCGGGTCGACGCTGGTGCGAGCGTTGCGCGGGTCGCGCTCGACGGGCCGGCGATCGTGCTCATCGAGGGCGGCGGTGCAGACGGCGCCGTCACGATCGGCGGCGGCACCGGGGCATCCATCTCGCTCGATCGCGGCGATTCGGTCTATGCGACGCCCGACGAGGGCGAGCTGACGATCACCGGGCCAGGCATCGCCTGGATCGCGACGACGGGCCGCGCGCCCGGTCTCTGAGACGCACCGGTCTCCGAGTTCGTCGAGGAGGCCCTACCCGAGTCGCTCGGCGTGACGGTTGCGGTCGCGGATCTCGGGTCGACCGTATCCGTCGGTGTCGAGGCGGAGCACGGTGGCGAGCACGCCCCAGATGGCGAGGCCCGCGAGGACGAGGAAGATGATCGTGGTCATGGCAGTAAATCTATGACTTGTGAGATACTGCCGAAAGTGGCAGAGTAGCCATCAAGCGACAGATTCCTGCCAACACGATTCGCCAATGGAGGCCGCCGTGCTCCAGACCATCGCCTGCATCGCCCTGCCGCAGATGGCGCCCTTCGAATTCGGGGTGCTCTGCGAGGTGTTCGGCATCGACCGCAGCGACACCGGCGGTCCGAACTTCGACTTCCACGTCGTCGCCGCCGACCCCGGGCCGATCCCCACGAAGCTCGGCTTCGACATCGTCGTGCACGAGGGGCTCGAGTTCGCCGGCACCGCCGACCTCGTCGCCGTGCCGGCCGCCCTCATCGACGAGCCCGTCGACGAGCGCGTCTCGCACGTGCTGCGCGAGGCGGTCGCGCGCGGCGCCTGGGTGCTCTCGGTGTGCTCCGGCGCCTTCACGCTCGGCCGCGCGGGCGTGCTCGACGGCCGCCGTGCCACGACGCACTGGATGTACACCGAGCGGCTCGCCGAGATGTTCCCTCGCGCCGACGTCGACGCCGACGTGCTCTTCGTGCAAGACGGCAAGGTCGTCACGGGCGCCGGCACCGCCGCCGGCATCGACGCGGCCCTGCACATCGTGCGAACCGAACTCGGCGCGAGCGCCGCGAACATGATCGCGCGCCGCATGGTCGTGCCGCCCCAGCGCGACGGCGGTCAGTCGCAGTTCATCCAGACGCCGATCGCCGAGTGCCGCAGCGACTCCTTCGCGAAGATCACCGAGTGGATGGTCGAGCACCTCGACGAAGACCTCACCGTCGATCTGCTCGCCCGCAAAGCGCTCATGTCGCCGCGCACCTTCGCACGCCGATTCCGCGCCGAGACCGGCACGACCCCGAACGCGTGGCTCAACCGCCAGCGGCTGCTGCGCGCCCAGCAATTGCTCGAAGAGACCTCGTTCACCCTCGAAGAGATCGCGCGCGACACGGGCTTCGGCGCTGCCGCCGTCATGCGCCACCACTTCGTCAAGGTGCTGCAGACGACGCCGACGGCGTACCGCCGCCTCTTCGGGCTGCGCGCCGCCGGCTGAGCGCTACGTCTCTCGGTCGCTGAGCTTGTCGAAGCGACACGCACGCGTTTCGGTCGCTGAGCCTGTCGAAGCGACACGCACGCGTTCCGGTCGCTGGGCCTGTCGAAGCGACGACGTTCACGGATGGCTCCCTTCGACAGGCTCAGTGTGCAGAGAGAGACTCGTCCTCCCCAGCGTCCGATCGCCGATATTACACACGCAGTCGCGCTCGTCCGACCCGCGTCCAACCGACGATCGCGATCATAGGGGAATGGCATGGCTCTACATCCTCCGATGCGCCAATGGCGCGTACTACACAGGCAGTACAGTGCAAGAACTCGAGGCCCGCATCTGGCAGCACAACGAAGGCGTCGGCGCGAACTTCACCCGCCGGCATCGCCCGGTCGAGCTCGTGTACTGCGAGTTCTTGGATCGCGTCGAGGATGCGTTCATCCGTGAAAAGCAGGTGCAGGGTTGGAGTCGGGCGAAGAAGGAGGCGTTGATCGCGGGCGAGGGGGTGCTATTACCCGGGCTCTCGTCTTCGCGTCGGGCTGAGGAGTGACCTGGGTGCGCGGCAGCTGGGCACGTCGAAGCGGCGTCTCTGCCCCTTTCGGTCGCTGAGCCTGTCGAAGCGAGGGCCTTTCGCGGTGGGCTCCCTTCGACGGGCTCAGGGAGCGGGGCGGCTCCCTTCGACAGGCTCAGGGAGCGGGGCGGCTCCCTTCGACAGGCTCAGGGAGCGGGCGGCTCCCTTCGACAGGCTCAGGGAGCGGGGCCCGTGCGACGGACTCAGCGGCGTAGGCGGGCTGCCGTAGGCTCGTCTGGGCGCCGGAGACACCGCGCCGGAAGGCGGGAACATGAGCTGGCTGGTCACCGGGGGAGCGGGTTACATCGGAGCGCACGTCGTTCGCGCGTTCGCGGCGCAGGGCATCGGAGCCGTGGTGCTCGACGACCTGTCGTCGGGTCGACACGAGTTCCTGCCGGCCGGAACCCCGTTCGTGCACGCCAGCATCCTCGACGGCTCGGCGATCGAGCGAGCGATCGACGAGCACGGCGTGCAGGGCGTCGTGCACCTCGCGGGCTTCAAGTACGCGGGCGTCTCGGTCGAGCGGCCGCTGCACACCTACCGGCAGAACGTGACCGGCACCATGACCCTGCTCGCGGCGATGGAGTCGAAGCGCGTCGACCGCATGGTCTTCTCGTCGAGCGCGGCCGTCTACGGCACGCCCGACGTCGACCTGGTCACAGAGGCCACCCCGAAGCATCCCGAATCGCCCTACGGCGAATCGAAGCTCATCGGCGAGTGGCTGCTCGCCGACCAGGCGAAGTCGGCCGGCCTGCGAAACACCAGCCTGCGTTACTTCAACGTCGTCGGCTCGGGCACGCCCGAGGTCTTCGACGTGAGCCCGCACAACCTCTTCCCCCTCGTCTTCGACGCGCTGCTCGAGGGCCGCACGCCGCGCATCAACGGCGGCGACTACCCGACGCCCGACGGCACGTGCGTGCGCGACTACATCCACGTGGCCGATCTCGCCGAGGCCCACGTCGTCGCGGCGCGGCGACTCGACGCGGGCGAGCCGCTCGAACCCGTGTACAACCTGGGATCGGGTGACGGCGTCTCGGTCGGCGAGATCATGCGAGCGGTCGCCGAGGTCACCGGCATCGAATTCGCGCCAGAGGTCGGCCCGCGCCGCGTCGGCGACCCCGCGCGCATCGTCGCTTCGGGTGAGCTCGCGGCTCGCGACCTCGATTGGCGCATGCGCCACACGCTCCCCGAGATGGTCGAGAGTGCGTGGAACGCCCGCCGCGCGGCATCCGATTCATAACGTATGCTCAACGTCCCGGCGTGTCGAGACCGGCTTCAAGCCTCGACGGCCGATTGAGGGTTTACCATCTGCGACTTGACTCACGGGAATTACAACGGTGTAATTGGTCGTGACACACCCTCTGGGTGGTCGGTACAACTGGGTGGGAGACGATATGGGCAATCCTGAATATCGTTCTGGAGTACCTGACGATTGGTTCGTCGATCCGGTCAGGCTCGGCGTTCCGGGGGTTCGTTCGGTTGCAGACGATGACAATCCGTTGGCATGGCAGAGCGACGCGCTCTGTGCGCAGACCGATCCTGAGGCGTTCTTCCCTGAAAAGGGCGGATCGACGAGGGACGCGAAGAAGATCTGCACGGGATGCGAAGTTCGGGGTGAATGCCTCGAGTACGCGCTCGGCAACGACGAGCGCTTCGGCATCTGGGGCGGGCTCTCCGAGCGGGAGCGCCGCAAGCTTCGCAAGCGAGCGGTCTGAGCTGCGGAGTCTGCTTCGGCAGGCTCCGCGCTCGCGTCGCCCGGTTTCCTGAAAAAGAGGCACGCCCGGTCGGGTGACGGATGCCGCGTGGTGTGCCGCTTAGGCTGACTGCGATGTTCCCCAGAGTCACCGCCGTCCTCGTCGCACATCACGGTGGCGACCACCTCAGACGCTCCCTCGAGGCGATTCGAGCTCAGCGTCGCGTTCCCGACGCGCTCGTCGTCGTGCTCACCGAGGCCGACGCCGAGGCGAGGGAGCTCGCCGCGGCGTCGTCGCCGACGCAGATCGTCGAGCTCTCGCAGCGCCTCTCGTTCGGCGAGGCCGTGCGCGCCGCCGAACGCACGCTCGACTCCCCGACGTCGGATGCCGACGCGCTGTGGCTGCTCGCCGAAGACACCGCGCCCGCGCCCGACGCGCTCGAACGCCTCGTGGCGACCCTCGAGACGGCGAAGTCCGTGGCGATCGCCGGGCCCAAGCTGCGCGAGTGGGACGCGCCCGACCGCATCGCGACCTTCGGTCGCACGATCACCCGGTTCGGTCGCAGCGTGTCGCTCGTCTCCGACGAACTCGACCAGGGCCAGCACGACGGACTGAGTGATGTGCTCGGCCTCGATCCTGCCGCGATCCTCGTGCGCCACACCGTCTGGCGTGCGCTCGACGGCTTCGACCCGGCTCTGCCGACGGTCGACGACGCGCTCGACTTCTCGATCCGCGCGCGCCTCGCCGGGCACCGGGTGTCGGTGGTGCCCGAGGCCCACGTGGTGTTCGCCGGAGACGGCGTCGTCGGGCCGCCCGCCGACCCGCGGGCCCGAGCGAGCCGCCGTCGCACCCGTGCGGTCCGCGCGGCCGCCCTGCACCGGCGACTCGTCTACGCGCCCGCCGTCGCCGTGCCCGTGCACTGGCTCACCTACCTGCCGCTCGCGATCATCCGCTCGATCCGGTTGCTGCTCGTCAAGTCGCCCGGCGCGATCACGGGGGAGTTCTCGGCGGCGCTCGGCACGATGTTCTCGGGAGCGCGCGTGCCGCGAGCCCGCAAGCGCCTGAAGGCGGCGCGCACGACCGGATGGTCGGCGATCGCACCGCTGCGGATGCCGCCCGACGAGGTGCGCCGCCGACGCCAGCATGCCGCAGAGGCGCGCCGAGCCCGGGCGCGCGGTCGAACCGACGAACTGCAGTTCCTCGGCACGGGCGGCGGCTGGGTGCTGCTCGGGTCGATCGCGGCATCCGTCGCACTCTTCTCCTGGCTGTTCGGCGCGACGGGCCTGCGTGGCGGCGGCATCCTGCCGCTGTCGAGCGGCCTCGCTGAGCTGTGGCACAACGCCGCCTACGGCTGGCGCGATATCGGCCCGGGGTTCGTCGGCGCGGCCGACCCCTTCGCCGGAGTGCTGGCGGTCCTCGGCTCCATCACATTCTGGGCGCCGTCGTTCGTGCTCGTGCTGCTCTGGCTGCTCGCGGTGCCGGCCGCGACCCTCGGCGCCTGGTTCGCCGCGTCGCGGCTGACCGAGCGCGGTTCGATCCGTGCGGTCGCCGCGCTCGTGTGGGGGCTCGCCCCGCCGTTGCTCGTCGCCCTCGCCGATGGCCGACCGGGCGCCGTGATCGCCCATGTGCTGCTGGGCTGGCTCGCCTTCGCGGTCTTCGGGGCGGCGACGTCGTGGGCGGCCGCCGCGACGGCGTCGCTGCTGTTCGCCGGCGTGATCGCCGCGGCACCGAGCCTCGCACCGGCGTTGCTCGTCGCCTGGCTCGTCGGGCTCGCCGTGAGCGGGCGGGCGGCGGTGCGCCTGGCCGGCCTGCCGATCCCGTCGGTCGTGCTGTTCGGTCCGCTCGTGTTCGCCCAACTCGGCCGCGGCACCCCGCTCGCGCTGCTCGCCGACCCCGGACTGCCGCTCGGCAGCGTGGCGCCGTCGGCGTGGCAGCTCGCGCTCGGCTTCCCCGGTGCGGCGTGGGGCGGTTGGGGGGCGTTCCTCGGCGGCGGCGCGGGCGCTTCCGGCGCAATCGACCCCGCGCTCGTGTTGACCCTGCTCGTCGCGCCGCTCATCATCGCCGCGCTCGCGGCCGTGCTCGCTCCCGGAATCCGCGGTGCCGTGCTCGCCCTCGGCCTCGCCCTGCTCGGTTTCGCGACGGCCGTGGCGACCGCGCAGATCGCCGTCGCGGTCGCGGGGCCCGAGGCCGTGCAACTCTGGACGGGCGGCGGCCAGAGCCTGCTCTGGCTCGGCCTCGTGCTCGCGGCCGTCATCGCCCTGAGCGCCGTGCGTCGCGGAGGCGCCGTGCTCGCGTGGCTCGTCGCCGCCGGTGTCGTCGCCGCGGTGCTGCCGACCGGACTCGGCCTCGCCACCGCGCAGACCGAGATCGCGCCCGCCGCCGAGCGCACCCTGCCGGCGTTCGTCGGCGCCGAGGCCGACACCGACCCGCGGGTGACGACCCTTCGCATCCAGCCCGAGGCCGACGGCAGCATCAGGGCAACGCTCGAACGCGGTGCCGGCACGACGCTCGACGAGCAGTCGACGCTCGAGCAGACGCTCGAGGAGATGAGTGACGACGAACGGCAGTTGGCCGAGGTCGCCGGCAATCTCGCCTCGCGCAGCGGATTCGATCCGGATGCCGCGATCCGCGACTTCGGGGTCTCGTTCGTGTTGCTCGCCCCTCCCGCCGACGACGACCGCGATGCCGAGGCGACGGCGGTGCGCGCGCGCACCGCGCTCGACGGCAACGCCGCGCTCACGGCCGTCGGCGAGACCGACTTCGGCACGCTGTGGCGATTCAGTGCCGCAGAACCGGATGCCGCGGCCGCACAGATCCCGCCGAACGCGGGAGGTGCGCTGACCGGCGTGATCACCGCGATTCAGCTCATCGTGCTCGGTGCGACGCTGCTGCTGTCGATCCCGACCGGCGCGGGCCGCGAGGCCGACCGCCGCCCGGCGCCGCGACGCCCGCGGAAGACGTGGCGCGGGCGGGGCCGACCCGCAGCCGTCGAGACTCCGGAATCGAAGGACGCGGCCGTGGAGGACTCGTCGGTGGAGGCTCCCGAATCGAAGGACACGGGCCCCGAGACATCCGATCGCCCGGCCGAGAGGCCGACCGCGAAGTTGACTGAGAAACCGACCGCGAAATCGTCTGAGAAGCCGACCTCGAGGCCGCCGAAGAAGCCGACTGAGAAGCCCACCGACCAGCCGACCAAGACGAAGGGAGACGACGATGCCCGCTGATCGCTCGCTCGCCCGTACCATCGCCCGCGTCGGCGGTCGTGCCGCCGGCTTCGTGATCGCGGCCGCGATCGCCGTCGCGGCGCTCGGCGCCGCCGCCCTCGTGCCGTGGCCCGAGCACCGCGTGACGCCGCCGTCGCTCGTCGTGCAGCCCGCCGAGAGCCGCCAGCAGCGGGTCTGCCCCGGTCCGCTGCTGACCCTCGCCGACGACGCCGCCGCCGCGACGACCGCGTCGTCGATCGGCTCGGCCGACGTGATCTCGGGCGCCGAGCCCGACGACGCCGAGATCTCGGAGACGCCCCTCGACGCACCCGGCAACCCCCGCGCCGACCGCGACGGCACACCCGTCGTGCTCGCCGTCGAACCGGGCTCGGTCGACGCAGGCCTGCTCGCGGGCGCCCAGTCGCAGTCGGCCGACACCGAGACGATCGCAGGATTCACCGCGTCCACGTGCGCCGAGGCGACCTCGGAGTCGTGGCTCGTCGCCGGATCGACCACCCTCGGCCGCACGAGCCTCGTGACCCTCTCGAACCCCACCGACGTCGCCGCCACCGTCGACGTGCGCGTGATCGGCGAGGCGGGCGCCGTCGAGGCGGGCTCCGCGCTCGGCATGATCGTTGCCGCGGGCAGCCAGCGCGTCGTCTCGCTCGCCGGCATCGCGCCGAATGTGACCTCGCCCGTCGTACACGTCACGAGCACCGGTGGCACGATCGCCGCGGCGCTCGAGCAGTCGGCCGTCGACGGACTCGCGCCGTCGGGCGTCGAGTTCACCGGCGCGACCGCGATGCCCGCGAGCCGACAGGTGATTCCGGGCTTCGTCGTCGCCGAGGCCGGCGGCGTCGACCCCACCGACGATCACGCCGAGGGCGACGACCACCCCGCAGCCCGACTGCTCGCGACGGGCGACGACCCGGTCGACGTGTCGATCGGCGTCGTGCCCGAGGCGGGCGGCAGCGGCTCGACGATCGAGCTCACCCTGCAGCCCGGGCGCACGACCGACGTGCCGCTCGGCGTGCTCGACGCCGGCGCCTA
This sequence comes from Agromyces sp. NPDC055520, assembly GCF_053619715.1. Classification (NCBI taxonomy): domain Bacteria; kingdom Bacillati; phylum Actinomycetota; class Actinomycetes; order Micrococcales; family Microbacteriaceae; genus Agromyces; species Agromyces sp. NPDC055520. The sequence continues at coordinate 117,311 of NZ_JBSHJY010000004.1, forward strand.
CACCGTGCGGCTCGACGCAGACGGGCCGATCGTCGCCGCGGCCCGCGCGACGACGGCCGCCGTCGCCGCCGGCTCCGATTCCGCAGACGAGGGCGCACAGGGGCAGACGGATGTCGCGGCATCCGGTGATTTCGCCTGGTTCGTGTCGACCGCGCCGCTGCTCGACACCGCGGTGATCGCGGTGCCCGATGGGCCGTCGCCGACGTTGCACCTCGCGAACGAGGGCGACGACGCCGCCGAGGTCCAGTACTCGGTCGACGGCGAGACCCGGGCCGTGACGATCGAGTCGGGCTCAGCGGCATCCGTCGACGTCGACGAAGGCGCCATCGTGACGCTCGACGGCGTCGCGGGTGTGCACGCGGCCGTGACGTTCGCGGGCGAAGCTGAGCTCGCGGCGTTCGGGGTGCAGCCGCCGGGGCCGCTCGACTCGCCGATCCGGGTGTTCCCGCGGTAGCTCCCAGTCGCTGAGCTCGTCGAAGCGCCCCTTCGACAGGCTCAGGGAGCAGATCTCAGAGGTGCCGGTAGCGACCGGGGGCGAGTTCCCACGGATCCTTGCCGAGCAGGTCGGCGATCGCGCGGAAGACGCAGCTCTCGATGAGCAGCTTCTCTTCGCGCTCCTCACCCTCTTGCAGCCGCAGGAAGCGCACGATCGGCAGCCGGTAGAAGACGATGCGGCGTTCGTCGTGGAAGACCTTCCACCGGTCGATGTGGTCGTCGTGGATCGCCTCGGCAGGGCCCTGCGCGACCTCGAAGACGACGCCCTCGAGCTCGGGCCAGAGGCCCCGCAGGTAGGCGGCCGTCGTGCCGACCGTCATGTCGAAGTCGTCGAGCCGGTTGTGCAGCATCGGCAGGTGCGGGCCGGTGACGGCGGAGCGGAGCCCTCGACCGTGCCGGTCTCTCGCGAGACGCCGGGGCGAGCGCGGCACTGAGGCGGCGCGACGGGGTCGGGGCATGCCATCCATCGTATCGAGTCGTTCGCGTCGACCGGCCGCCGCGATCGCTATTCTGGTGGAGCCATGAGACGTTGTTCGCGCACTGCCTGCGCTGCCGAAGCGGTCGCCACGCTGACGTTCGACTATGCCGATTCGATGGCGGTGCTCGGCCCGCTCGCCACCACTCGCGAGCCCCACGGCTACGACCTCTGCGCTCGCCACGCCGAGCGCACCTCTGCGCCGGTCGGGTGGCAGGTCGTGCGCCACGTCAGCATCGGTGAGGTAGGTTTCAAGGCATGAACCCCGCTGCACCATCGGGCGCTCGCGCGCGCCTCGACGCCATCGTGAAGACCTACGACGTTCGCGGAATCGTGGGTGAGGGGCTCACCGTCGAGACCGTCGAGGCGCTCGCCGCGGCGTTCGTCGACGAGGTCGGCGCAAGTGCAGGTGCGAGCGCAAGCGGCGCAGGCGGAGGCGCGGCCGGCGATCGGGGCCGGGTCGTCGTCGGGCACGACATGCGCGACTCCTCGCCGGGCTTCGCCGAGGCCTTCGCCCGCGGCGCGTCGGCTCGCGGCGCCGACGTCGTCTCGATCGGGCTCTGCTCGACCGACGAGAGCTACTTCGCCTCGGGCTCGATGCACGCGCCTGCGGCGATGTTCACCGCGAGCCACAACCCCGCCGCCTACAACGGCATCAAGTTCTCGCGCGCCGGCGCACAGGGCATCTCGCTCGACACCGGCCTCGCCGCGATCCGCGACCGTGCGGCCGACTACCTCGAGCAGGGTGGTGTGCCGGCGGTCGCTTCGCCCGGCGTCGTCACGAGCGTCGACGTGCTGGCCGAGTACGCGGCCCACCTTCGATCACTCGTCGACCTCAGCGGCATCCGCTCGCTCAAGGTCGTCGTCGACGCAGGCAACGGAATGGGCGGCCTCACCGTGCCCGCCGTGCTCGGCACGGCGGCCGGCCTCGCCGAGCTGCCGCTCGAGATCGTGCCGCTTTACTTCGAACTCGACGGAACGTTTCCGAACCACGAGGCGAACCCGCTCGAACCCGCCAACCTCGTCGACCTGCAGCGCGCGGTCGTCGAGCACGGCGCCGACCTGGGGCTCGCCTTCGACGGCGACGCCGACCGCTGCTTCGTCGTCGACGAACGCGGCGGTGCCGTGAACCCGTCGGCGGTGGCCGCGATCGTCGCGCTTCGCGAGATCGCGCGCGTGCGGGCGGCCGGCGAAGCGGATGTCTCGGTGATCCACAACCTCATCACCTCGCGTTTCGTGTCCGAGACGATCGAGGCCGCCGGCGCGACGCCCGTGCGCACGCGTGTGGGGCACTCGCTCATCAAAGACCAGATGCGGGCCACCGGCGCCGTGTTCGGCGGCGAGCACTCGGCGCACTACTACTTCCGCGACTTCTGGGGTGCCGACAACGGCATGCTGGCCGCGATGCACGTGCTCGCCGAGTTCGGCGCGCAGGATGCCCCGTTGTCTGAGATGTCGACCCGGTTCACGCCGTACTCGCTCTCGGGCGAGATCAACTCGGTCGTCGACGACGTGCCCGCCGCGTACACGCGCATCGTCGAGGCGTTCACCGACCGGGCCGAGTTCGACGAACTCGACGGGCTGACGGTGACGGGCGTGACCGCCGGCGACGAGGCGTTCTGGTGGTTCAACGTGCGCCCCTCGAACACCGAGCCGCTGCTGCGACTGAATGCCGAGGGCGGCGACGCCGCGACGATGGCGGCCATCCGCGACGAGGTGCTCGCCCTCATCCGCGGCTGACCCGCGCGGCGCGTAGCGACGCGCGCCCGCGACCACCTGTCGGGCCTGCGAGAATGGGCACATGACCACGCTGCCCGCCACCACAGCCCTTCCGTTCAAGGTCGCCGACCTCTCGCTCGCCGAGGCCGGCCGGCACCAGCTGCGGCTCGCCGAGAACGAGATGCCGGGCCTCATGGCGCTCCGCGCCGAGTTCGGCGCGTCGAAGCCGCTCGCGGGCGCCCGCATCGCCGGCAGCCTGCACATGACGGTGCAGACCGCGGTGCTCATCGAGACCCTCGTCGCGCTCGGCGCGCAGGTGCGGTGGGCGAGCTGCAACATCTTCTCGACGCAAGATGAAGCGGCCGCCGCGGTCGTCATCGGGCCGAGCGGCACCGTCGACGCGCCCGCCGGCGTGCCGGTCTTCGCCTGGAAGGGCGAGTCGCTCGAAGAGTACTGGTGGTGCACCGACCGCATCTTCGACTGGTCGGCCGAGGCCGCTGCGGCCGCGGCGGGCGGGGCCGGAGCTGACTGGATCGGCCCCAACATGATCCTCGACGACGGCGGCGACGCCACGATGCTCGTGCACCACGGCCGTGACTTCGAGGCGGCGGGCGCCGTGCCGGCGGCCGCCGCCGACGCGAGCCACGAGTTCCGGGTCGTGCTCGACACGCTTCGACGCTCGCTCGAGCTCAGCTCCCACCGCTGGACCCGGATCGCCGAAGAGCTGAAGGGCGTCACCGAGGAGACCACGACCGGCGTGCACCGCCTGTACGAGCTGCATGCGAAGGGCGAGTTGCTCTTCCCCGCGATCAACGTCAACGACTCGGTCACGAAGTCCAAGTTCGACAACAAGTACGGCATCCGTCACTCCCTGCCCGACGGCCTGAACCGCGCCACCGACGTGCTGATCGGCGGCAAGGTCGCGTTCGTCGTCGGCTACGGCGACGTCGGCAAGGGCGCGGCCGAGGCGCTGCGCGGTCAGGGCGCGCGCGTCATCGTCTCGGAGGTCGACCCGATCTGCGCGCTGCAGGCCGCGATGGACGGCTACCAGGTCGCCCGCCTCGACGACGTCGTCGGCGAGGTCGACATCTTCGTCACCTGCACGGGCAACAAGGACGTCGTGCGCACGTCGCACATGCTCGGCATGAAGCACCTCGCGATCGTCGCGAACGTCGGCCACTTCGACAACGAGATCGACATGGCCGGGCTCGAGTCGCTCGAGGGCGCCGTGAAGGTCGAGATCAAGCCGCAGGTGCACGAGTGGCGCCTGCCGACCGGCCGCTCGATCCTCGTGCTCTCCGAGGGGCGTCTCATGAACCTCGGCAATGCCACGGGGCATCCGTCGTTCGTGATGTCGAACTCGTTCACGAACCAGGTGCTCGCCCAGATCGAACTGTGGACCCGGCCCGAGGCCTACCCGGTCGGCGTGTACGTGCTGCCGAAACACCTCGACGAGAAGGTCGCGCGACTGCACCTCGACTCGCTCGGCGTCGAGCTCACCGAGCTCTCGCCCGAGCAGGCGGCCTACATCGGCGTGCCCGTCGAGGGCCCCTACAAGGTCGACCACTACCGCTACTGATTCCCGTTCCCTGAGCCTGTCGAAGGGGAGGGCGCTTCGACAGGCTCAGCGAGCGGACCGGCTCAGCGGGCCGGAAACCCCGGCGGCGTCGCCGTGAGTTCGGGCGCGAGCGACGCCATGCGCGCGTCGACGAGCGCGAGCGCGGCGGCGTCGCGCTCGCGCCGCAGAGCCGCGACGCCGGCGAGGAATCGCTCGGGCGGCGCGGCCGGCAGCGGTGAGACGAACGGCGCCACTTCACCGGCGAGGGATGCCGCGACTCGCGCCCGACTCTCTGGCACGAGGTGCTCGGCGTTCGTGAAGAACGCCGCGACCCGGCGCGCGAGCGGGTCGGGCAGACGCCCGACATCGGCGATCGCCGCCCAGGAGGCGAGCTCGGGCGGAACCCCGAACGCGGTCGACGGCAACTTCGGCACGCGCTCGACCTGGCCGTGGGTGCCGGCGAGCAGGTCGCCGAGCCGTTTCGACGAGGGGTTCAGGAACCCGACGAGCACGGCGAGGCCGCCGAACGTCAGGTAGATCTCGACGACACCCGTCAGCGCACGGATGAACGCGTGCCGAAACCCGATCGCACCGCCGTCGTCGCGCACGACCCGCAGACCCAGCGCGAGCTTGCCGAGCGAGCGGCCGTGCGAGGCGGTCTCGACCGCGGTCGGCACGATCACGATGCACGTGACGATGACCGCGATCAGCACGGCCTGGAAGCCCTTCGGGTCGATGCCGAGCCCTGAGAGCGCCAGCAGCAGCCCGACGATGAGCAGCACCGAGACGAGCACGTCGATCGCCGCTCCGCCGGCGCGGATCACGGCGCTCGCAGGCCGGATGTCGAGGGCGACGGCCTCGCCGGTGACGACACCCTCGTCGTCGAATCGCGCGGCGCTCGACGCGACGTCTCGGGCGGGGCTCGGGGCGATCGCGGGGGCTTCGGCCATGGGTAGTATTCAAGCAGATGGACCTCGATGCTCTCGCCTCCGCCCGCCATGACGACTGGCAGCGGCTCGACGCGCTCGCACGCCGCCGCAGGCTCGACGGCGCAGAGGCCGACGAGCTGATCGAGCGGTATCAGAGCGCGGCATCCGATCTCTCGCTCGTGCAGGCGACCGCCGGCTCGTCGGCGCTCGGCGACCGCCTCTCGGTCACGCTCGCCCGCGCCAGGCTCGCGTTCACCGGCGCGCCCGAGAATCCGTTGCGACAGTTCACGCGGTTCGCGGTCGTGAGCCTGCCTGCCGCGTTCTACCGGCTGCGATGGCTGACCCTCGCCGTCGCGGTCGTCACGTTCGTGGTGGCCGCGCTCTACGCGTGGTGGGTGAGCGCCGACCCCCGCGTGCTCGCGGGCATCGGCAGCGAAGGCGAACTGCGCCAGCTCGCCGAAGAGGGCTTCGTCGCGTACTACTCCGAGAACCCGGCGGCCTCGTTCGCCGGCGCGGTCTGGACGAACAACGCCTGGATCGCCGCGCAGTGCGTCGCCTTCGGCATCCTCGGGGTGTGGGTGCCGTGGGTGATCCTGCAGAACGCGCAGAACCTCGGCATCAACGCCGCCGTCATGTTCGCCTACGACGAGGCCGACACCTTCTTCCTCTACATCGCCCCCCACGGGCTGCTCGAGCTCACGTGCGTCTTCGTCGCCGCCGCGGCCGGCCTGCGCATCTTCTGGTCGTGGGTCGCGCCGGGCGCGAGATCTCGGGGAGAGGCGCTCGCCGAAGACGCACGGGCGCTGTTCAGTGTGGCGATCGGGCTCGTGTTCTTCCTCTTCGTCTCAGGCCTGATCGAGGGCTTCGTCACGCCCGCGCCGTGGCCGTGGCCCGTGAAGATCGGCATCGGCGTGGTCGCGCTCGCCGGGTTCCTCGCGTACATGCTCGTGCTCGGCGGGCGCGCGAGCCGCGCCGGCGAGACCGGCGACCTCGTCGAGTTTGACGCGGGTGCCCAACGCATCGTGGCCGGCTGAGCGCGCGCGTCGCGCGCGTCCTCCACCCCTGGCGCGAGCGGACAGGAGATGCCGCCTCAGGTGCGTAGGGGCGGCATCAAGTGCCCGTTCGCGCGAGAGTCGGGTGGGTGCAGGGCAATCGGGTGGGCGCAGTGCGCTCCGCCTCCGGCACGAGCGGACAGTGGATGCCGCGCCGGCTCAGAGCCGGCCGGAGGCCTTCAGCTCGAGATACAGGTCGGCGAGCGCCGGCGGCAGCTCGTGCGGCGCCGCCGTCACGGTGAGCGCCCCGAGCCGGCGGACCGCCGCGCCGACGCGTTCGCCGTCGAGCAGCCCGCGTTCGGCAGCCGCGGCGGTGTAGACCTGCGCGAGGTCGTCGCGAGCCCGGCCTGCGTCGATGAGCGCGGGGTCGGCGACGGACGCCACGACCACCGTGTGCCGCGAGGTGAGCTGCGGCAGCACCGAGAGCAGCCCCCGAGCGCTGCCCGGCGAATCCGCTGCGGTGAGCAGCACGACGAGAGCGTGCCGGCTCGTGATGCGTCGCACCTGTGCGGGCACGGCCGCCCAGTCGGCCTCGATGAGTTCGGCTTCGATGCCGGCCATGGTGTCGACCATGCGGGCGAGCAGTTCCGGCCCGCTCGCGCCGTGCACCCGGCCGCGGAGCCGGCGGTCCCACGCGAAGAAGTCGACCCGGTCGCCGGCGTGCGAGGCGAGCGCGGCGAGCAGCAGCGACGCCTCGAAGGCCGTGTCGAGGCGAGGCTCGTCGGCGATGCGTGCGGCCGCCGTGCGCGAGGTGTCGGCGACGATCACGATGCGGCGGTCGCGCTCGGGCCGCCAGGTGCGCACCATGAGCCGCGTGCCGCCCGGCACCTCGGGGTCGGTGTGCCGCGCCGTCGCGCGCCAGTCGATCGAACGCACGTCGTCACCGCGCACGTACTCGCGGATCGAGTCGAACTCGGTGCCCTGCCCGCGGATGAGCAACGGCGTGCGCCCGTCGAGCTCGCGCAGCCGGGTGAGCCGCGACGGCAGGTGCACGCGCGAGTGGAAGGGCGGCAGCACGCGCACCCGGCCCGACGCGACGAGGGTCGCCTGCCGCGCCCAGAGCCCGAGCGGGCCTGCCGACCTGATCGTGACCTGCTCGGTGCGTCGGTCGCCGCGCCGCCACGGGGTCAGCTGCATGGTGAAGCGGCGTCGCTCGAGCGGCGGCACCCGAAGCCGAGTGCGGTTCGGTCCGGCGACCCCGGCCGACGGTTCCCAGCCGTCGCGGACGGTGGCGCGAAGCATCCGCTGCCCGAGGTTCTCGACGCTGAGCACGGCCGTCACGGACTCGCCGAGCCGCACCCGGTCGGGCAGTTCACGGCGCAGCGCCACTCGCCGCGGCGAGGCGGCGAGCGAGAGGTCGAGCACGCCCGCGCCGATCACGAGCACGAGCCAGCCGACGAGCGCGAGCCAGGCCGCGGGCGCGCCGCTCGCGCCCGCGACGACGACGGGCACGACGCCGAGGGCGACGAGCAGTGCGAACCGACCGGTCAGGGCCATCAGAGGATCCGGGTCATCTCAGAGCGGCACCTGCACCTGCTGCATGATCGACGCCAGCACCGCGTCGACCGAGACGCCCTCGAGCTCGGCCTCGGGCCGCAGCTGCACGCGGTGGCGCCACACGGGCAGCAGCATCGCCTGCACGTGGTCGGGCGTGAGCGACTCGTACCCCGTGAGCCAGGCCCACGCCTTCGCCGCGGCGAGCAGCCCGGTCGTGCCGCGCGGGCTCACGCCGAGCCGCATCGAGGGGCTGCGGCGGGTCGCCCGGGCGAGGTCGACGAGATAGCCGAGCACGTCGTCTTCGACACGAACAGCGGATGCCGCGTGGCGGGCCGCCGCGAGTTCGGCGGCACCCAGCACCGGGGTGACGCCGGCGGCGGCGAGATCGTGCGGGTCGAAGCCGTCGGCGTGGCGGCGAAGCAGCGAGAGCTCCGCGGCGCGCTCGGGCACGTCGAGCACGAGTTTCAGCAGGAAGCGGTCGAGCTGCGCCTCGGGCAGGGAATAGGTGCCCTCGTACTCGATCGGGTTCTGCGTCGCTGCGACCATGAACGGGTCGGGGAGCGGGCGAGTGACGCCGTCGGCCGAGACCTGGCGCTCCTCCATCGCCTCGAGCAGGGCCGACTGGGTCTTCGGCGGGGTGCGGTTGATCTCGTCGGCGAGCAGGATGTTGGTGAACACCGGCCCCTCGCGGAACGCGAACTCGCCCGAGCGCGGGTCGTAGGCGAGTGAGCCCGTGACGTCGCCCGGCATCAGGTCGGGGGTGAACTGCAGGCGGCGTGTGTCGAGCTGCAGGGTGCGGCTGAGGGTGCGCACGAGCAGGGTCTTCGCGACGCCGGGCACGCCCTCGAGCAGCACGTGGCCACGGGTCAGCAGGGCGATGATGAGGCCAGTGACGGCGCCGTCCTGCCCGACGACGGCCTTGCCGACCTCGGTGCGCACGCGGTTGAGCGCGGCGCGCAGCTCGTCGTCGGTCGCGGTCGACGGTGCAGCGGGGATGGGGTCGGTCATGGTCGCCTTCCTGTGGGGTCGGTGTCGGTCGCTGAGCCTGTCGAAGCGGCCCGTCCCCCTTCGACAGGCTCAGGGAGCGGTGAAGCGAGCGTACGGCGTACCTCGGCTTCGAGGCGCGCGAGGTCGTTCGCGAGATCGACGAGTTCGCGATCGCTCGAGGGCAGTGCGTCCGCCAGCAGTCGGTGCACCGAAGACCCGTCGCGGCCCGTGGCGCGCGCCGCGGCATCCGTCACCTGATCGACGTCGGCAGACCGGGGGAGTCGCAGCACCCGCGCGACGCGGCGGATCGTGCCGAGGCGCAACTGGTCGAGCGCGTGCGTGCGGGCCGCGGTGCGCGCGTAGAGGCGGGCGCGACCCTCGCTCGTCTCGCCGGCGGGCACGTTCACGGGCAGCCGTTCGGCGACGAGGGGGCCGAACCGGCGGCCCCGCCAGATGCCGGCGACGGCGGTCACGACGATCGCGAGCACCATGACGGGGCTCACCCATCCCGGCGTCAGTTCGCCGAGGGTCGGGGCCTCGGCGCCTGCGGCGTCGGCGGGGCCGGGAAGGTACCAGACGAGTTCGTCGCTCGCGCCGGTCAGTCCGATCGCGAGGGCGGCGTTGCCGGCGCGGGTGATCGTCTCATTCGCGAAGATCGTCGTGGCGCCGACGATCGTCACCTCGCTGCCGCCTGGGCCGGGGCCGGCCGCCACGGCGAAGCCGAAGTCGCCGTCTCGGAAGCAGCCCTGCCAGCCGGCGTCTGCCGCGGCGTCGTCGACGGTGACGAGGCGCTGGCCGTCTGAGATCGACCCGGACCGCGTCGCGGGGCCGAGATCGCAGTCGACGTCGTCGAGCGGGCCGCTCGCGGCGCCGGCGAAGCGGATGCCGGGGGCGAGCGTCTCGAGCGCGGTGAATCCGGGTTCGACGACGACGAGTCGGTCGGCCGCCTTCGCGAGGTCGGTCAGCCCGTCGTCGTCGAGGATGCCGTACTCGTCGTAGAGCAGCACCGTCACACCGCCGGATGCTGCGTGCGCCGTGCTCGCCGCCTCGAGCGCGGCGTCGAGGGAGCGCGACTCGGTCACCGTCATGCCGTGGGCGCCGAGCACCTCGACGAGCGCCTTCGCCCCGGCGGGGCCGGGGTTGTCGGGTGCGAGCGGCGAACCGGGCCCCCGTGCCGTGCCCTGGATCGCGAGCACGAGCAGCGCGCCGAGCACGAGCACGGCGGCGATCACGATCCAGGTGCGGCCGCGCCGCAGCACGCCCCGAACGGTCGGCGTCACAGCGGGCGCGCCGGTCGGGGGCGCGTCGGTCTGGTGGGCGTCGGTCACGTTCGTCGTCATCGAACGACCTCGACGGGGTCGACCTCGGCAGCGGATGTCTCGTGCTCGCCCCGGCTCGTCGGTCGCGCGTCGGCGATGCGCCGTTCGAGCAGCGTCACCCGCTCGTACATCTCGGGGGAGCCGGGGGCGCCGAGGTAGCGCACGGCGTCGAAGTCTGCGGCGGCCGCGCGCAGCTCGCCTGCGTTCTCGGGGAACGAGGTCGCCGCTGCATCCGCGAATGCCCTGGCCGTGGTGCCGGGGTGCACGGTGACGACCTCGCGCTCGACGAGTCCGCGCACGACGGCGCGGAACCGCTCTTCGACGGCGAGCGGCCAATCGCCCGCCGAGGCCGCCGTCGCGGCCGCCCGGCGCAGGGTTTCGAGGTCGCGTCGGTCGTGGTCGTCGAAGAGCGGCACCTCGTCGCGCCGGCGGCGGCGCAGGCGCGGCAGCCCGAACACGAGCAGCCCGATGACGACCGCGGCGACGACGAGCAGCACGAGCAGCAGCGACAGCACCGGGCCGGGCAGCCCCGTGGCGCCGTCGAAGAGGCCGAAGAACCAGTCGCGGATCGCCTGCATCGCGAGGTCGAACGGGCTCGGCTTGGCGGCCGTGTACTCGGGCTTGGTGAGCTCTTCTTCGAGCCACCGACGCGCTTCGGGCGCATCGGGGTCGAGGGGAGTGCCGCGAAGCACGGTGACGATCACGCGGGGCCGTACGCGGGGGGTGGCGTGGGCGGCGGCACGGGCGCGGAAGCTGCAGGCGCCGCGGGCACCGGCGCTCGGTAGGGGTCGCCCACGGGCAGACCGGAGTCGCGCTGTTCGACGTGGCGCACGAGGTCGAGGTCGAGGGCCTCTTTGCGCATGCGCAGGTCGATGTAGATGACGGCGACGAGGGCGGCCTGCACGACCGCCGTGATCGCGCCGATCACGAGCGAGAGGATCACGGTGACGACCATGGTCACGACCGTGATGACGATCGCCGAGCCGGTGCCGGTCGGGTCGATGATCGCGGCGAGCACCGTGCCGATGAGCGAGACGGGTTGCACGACGACCTGGGCCGCGAGGTTCAAGATGACGCCCACCAGCACCAGCGTGCCGAACGTGCGCCAGAAGAACCGATCGGTCAGCCGCCACGAGCGCTTCATCGCCGTGCCGATGCCGGCGTTCTCGAGCACGATCACGCTCGGTACGAGCGAGAGCTTCGTGCCGAGCCACGCGGCGAGGGCGGCGATGCCGAGGCCGGCGAAGACCGACAGCAGGATGGCGATGATGAGGGTCGCCGGGCTCGTGAGTGCCGCGACGACGATGACCGCCACGAACGCCAGAATCACGACCATGACCGCGCCGGTGATCATCGCCGTCCACCCGAGCAGTGGCCAGATGCGCTTGGCGGCGCGCTTCCACAGCGCGCCGAACCCGAGGCGATCGCCGAGCGTGCCGCTCGCGACCTCGACGACCATCACGCCCTGCAGAAACGCGCTCGCCACGAGCGAGATGGCCAGCGGCACGAGCATGAGCAGGATGAATCCGCCGACGGCGCCCGAGGTGATCGCATCGGCGTCGTCGGAGGTCGCGCCCTCGACGCGCGAGACCACGAAGATCATGAACGGCACGACGACCGCGAGCGTCGCGACCAACGAGATGAGCTGCACGACGAGGCCCGTGCCGAAGGTCGCGGCCGGGTTGCGGCGAAGCACGCGGAACGGAGCCCAGAGCAGTGTGCCGAACCCGAGCGGGCGCAGCGGCAGCAGGCCGGGCTTCGGCGGCGGGGTCCACCCGATCGGTGCTCCGTAGGGCTGGCCGGGCGGCGGGGTGTACGAGGGCGGGGCCGGTGAGGTCATGCCCGCGTACGGCTGCGGCGCCGGCTGATAGATCGGCTGCTGGGCCGGCTGCGGAACGGCGTGCGGTGCCGCGACGACCGGCGGCGGGAAGGACGCTGGATCGAATGCGGGCGCAGGCGCGGGATCCGGAACCGGCGGCTGGGCGGGAACGCCGCCGGGCGCTTGCCAGTCGTGATCTGACACCAAGTGCGGCTCCTTCCGGCGGACTCCACAATGCTTGCACATTTCGCCGACGCGCCGACGACCGTCCACAGGGCACGGTTCCGTGGTCTTCGACGGCGGCGTTCCTGTTCGGAGCGGCGCTCGAGCACCCGCGAGCAAGCACCCGCCACGCGGCATCCGCCCCCATGTCGGCGGGACCGACTACGCTTTAGGCACTGGTTTCGGCCGTGTCCCGGCGGTGCTGACAGGAATGAACGGATGACCCCACGCGTACTCGTCGTCGATGACGACACGGCCCTCGCCGAGATGATCGGCATCGTGCTTCGCACTGAGGGGTTCGAGCCCTTCTTCTGCGCCGACGGCACCTCGGCGCTCGCCGCGTTCCGCGAGTCGAAGCCCGACCTCGTGCTGCTCGACCTCATGCTGCCGGGCATCGACGGCATCGAGGTGTGCGGGCGCATCCGCGCAGAGTCGGGCACACCCATCATCATGCTCACGGCGAAGACCGACACGACCGACGTGGTGAAGGGGCTCGAGTCGGGTGCCGACGACTACATGGTGAAGCCCTTCAACCCGAAAGAGCTGATCGCGCGCATCCGCACGCGCCTTCGGCCCACGCCCGACCAGGCGGTCTCGACCCTCGGCGTCGGCGACCTCACGATCGACGCCGCCGGCCACGAGGTGCGCCGCGGCGACGCCCGCATCAACCTCACCCCGCTCGAGTTCGACCTGCTGCTGACGCTCGCGTCGAAGCCGCAGCAGGTCTTCACTCGTGAGATGCTGCTCGAACAGGTGTGGGGCTACCACTACAAGGCCGACACCCGACTCGTGAACGTGCACGTGCAGCGCCTGCGGGCCAAGGTCGAGCACGACCCCGACAACCCGCGCATCGTGATGACCGTGCGCGGCGTCGGCTACCGAGCCGGCGCGACCACCTAGGGCGGGCGGGTGGCGCAGGCGCAGACACCGGCACTCGCCAGTGCCGGTTGGTGGCGACACATCATGCATGTGCTCGCCTCGCTGCCGCGCCGCGCCGCCGAGCTGTGGCGGCGCTCGCTGCAGTTCCGCACCGTCGTCATCACGCTTGCGCTGTCGGGGCTCGCGATTCTCGTGATCGGGTTCTACATCTCGTTCTCGATCGCCTCGAACCTCTTCAAGACGCAGCTCGACAACGCGCTCGACGACGCGAACGACGCGACGGCCGCCGCACAGCTCATCCTCGAGGGGGCCGTCGTCGCCGATCGCTCGTCGATGCAAGAGGTCATGGCCTCGGTCGAGCGCACCGTGCGCAGCGTCTCGGGCAGCACGTCGATCGCGTACTTCCAACCCGCCGGTGTGTCGAGCCCGGCCGCCCCGCCGACCCGCATCGCGCCGAGCCTCTCGGGCGTCATCACTCCTGAACTGCACAAGCAGGTGCGCACCGGCGACGCCGGGCAATACTGGCAATCGGTGGCGCTCGAAGACACCGACGGCACCGACGACCCGGGCGTCGTGGTCGGCAGCACGATCACCGTGCCGAGCGTCGGCGACTACGAGCTCTACATCGGCTACAACTTCGAGGCCGCGCAAGAGACGCTCTCATTCATGCAGTTCGTCGGGGTGATCGGCGCGATCGCCCTGCTCGTGCTGCTGAGCGGCATCACCCTGCTGGTGGTGCGCTGGGTGATCGAGCCGATCAAGTCTGCTGCGATGACGAGCCGCAGGCTCGCGGCGGGCGATCTCGGCGTGCGCATGCCCGAGAAGGGCGAAGACGAGCTCGCGACCCTCGCCGCGTCGTTCAACGGCATGGCCGACAGCCTGCAGGCGCGCATCCGCGAACTCGCCGAGCTCTCGGTCATGCAGCAGCGCTTCGTCTCGGACGTGTCGCACGAACTGCGCACGCCGCTCACGACGATCCGGCTCGCGGGCGACGTGCTCTACGGTCAACGCGACGACTTTCCCGGCCCCACCTCGCGCACCGTCGAGTTGCTGCACACGCAGACCGAGCGGTTCGAGACCCTGCTCTCGGACCTGCTCGAGATCAGCAGGTACGACGCAGGCTCGGTCGAGCTCGCCACCGAACCCACGAACCTCGTGCACCTCGCCGGCGACGCGATCGAGTCGATGCACGAGCTCGCCCGCAGCCGAGGCAGCGAGCTGCGGCTCGATGCACCGGGCGGCCACCTCGACGCGAGAGTCGACCCCCGGCGCATCCGGCGCATCGTCAGAAACCTGCTCGGCAACGCGATCGAGCACGGCGAGGGCCGGCCGATCGTCGTCGCCGTCGACAGCAACGAGACCGCGATCGCGCTGTCGGTGCGCGACTACGGCCTCGGCATGACCGAAGCCGACGCCGCGCGCGTGTTCGACCGTTTCTGGCGGGCCGACCCGAGCCGCACGCGCACCATCGGCGGCACCGGCCTCGGCCTCGCGATCGCGCTCGAAGACGCCGTCGCGCACGGCGGCACCCTCGAGGTGTGGTCGCGCCGCGGCGCGGGCACGGTGTTCCGCCTCACGCTGCCGCGCTCGGGTGCGGCGAGCGACGCCGCCGTCGTCTCCCCGCTGCCGCTCGAGCCCGACGACATCGACGCCGCCGGTCCGCCGCCGACGGGCGTCGTTCGCGCGGTCGACACCGAGACGACGATCGAGACGGATGCCGCGGGGCGGGCCGCGGCGGCGAGGCGATCGGGTTTCGGCGGCTCGACGACCGGCGAGCCGGCGCCCGGCAGCTCTGCGCCCGGCAGGTCTGCGACCGGCTGGGAGGCGCACGATGCGTAGACGAGTGTTCGGGGCATCCATCGTCGCCGCCGTTGCGGTGCTGATGGTCGGTTGCGTGTCGATCCCCAGCTCCGGCGGGGTCAACGCCGGCTCGCCGTCGCTCGTCGAGGAGTCGCTCGAACTCGACACGATCGTGCCGGGGCCGGTCGATGATGCGAGCCAGCTGCAGATCCTCGAGGGGTTCATCGAGGCGGCCGCGAGCCCGCGCAACGGCTACCAGGTGGCGCGCCAGTTCCTCACCCCGGCCTTCGCCGACGAGTGGAGTGCCAACGACGGCGCGACGATCGATGTGCTCGCCGACCGCGAGTTCACCGAGCTCGGCGAGAACCTGATCGTCGTCGACGCGACGCCGACCGCGCAGCTGTCGAGCACCGGTCAATACGACATCGCGGAGTCGAGCACGCCGATCGAGCTGCGGTACGAGTTCGAGCAGGTCAAGGGCCAATGGCGCATCTCGTTGGCGCCGCCCGGGCTGCTCACCGACGAGACCACCTTCACGCAGGTGTTCCGCAAGTACCCGCTCTACTTCTTCTCGCCCGACTTCGACTACCTCGTGCCCGACGTGCGCTGGTTCGCGGGTCGCGACTCGGCGCAGACGAGCATCGTGCGGGCGCTGCTCGTCGGCCCCTCCGAGTGGCTCGCCCCGGGCGTCGAATCGGCGTTCCCAGAGGGCACACGGCTCGATTCGGGTTCGGTGCCCGTCTCGGGCCGCGTGGCGAGCGTCGATCTCTCGGGCGTGACCGACGACGACCTCGTCAACGTGCAGCGCATGCAGTTGCAGCTGCAAGAGAGCCTCGACGGCGTGCGCAATGTCGACGGGGTGGCGTTGTCGCTCAACGGCGTCGAAGAGAACGTGCCCGCGCTCTCGCCCACGCCCGAGAAGAATCCGCCCGTCGACCCTCGGCCCGTCGTCTTCGACGGCACGGCCTTCGGATATCTCGCGACCTCGGGCGAGGGCATCGAGCAGATCCCCGATCTGTCGCCGCAGGTCGTGGCGCTCGCCCCGACCGGCATCGCGCTCGGCTCGGGCGGCGAGTCGGCGGCGGTTCGCACCGCAGACGGGGTCTCGATCGTGCGGGCCGGTGATGAGGCCGTGATGATCGACCCGCGCGACGGGCTCATCGTGCCCGCGCTCGACGGCCACGGCGTCGTGTGGTCGGTGCCGGGCGGCTCGCCCGATCAGCTCGTCGTGTTCCCGGCCGACGGCGCGACGGATCCCGTACAGCTGCCGGTGCCGTGGACCGGCTCGTCGATCGCGGCACTCGAGGTCTCGCGCGACTCCACCCGTCTCGTCGCACTCCTCGGCGACGGGGCCGCGACCCGCTTCGTCGCGGCCTCCATCAAGCGGGATGCCGCGGGCACGCCTGTCGAGCTCAGCCCCGTCATACTCGGGCTCGCCGACGTTCCTGGCACCCCGCTCGACGTCACCTGGCTCGATTCCCGCACCGTGGCCTCGCTCACCGCGCTGCCCGGCGGCGGCACGAAGGTCATCACGCAAGAGCTCGGCGCGTTCGCCGAGCCGCGCACCGGCCCAGAGGGCGGAGCCTGGATCGACGGCGGCAACAGTGTGCGCGACATCCGGTTGCTGACCGTCGAAGGTGCGCTCGACGTGCCGAGCGGCGTCGGCTGGCAGGCGCGGGCGACCGGCATCATGCTCATTGCCGCGCAGCAGCCCGACTGAGGCGACCCGACCGCGGCGCCGACTCCTCCTCCACAGGGGCGTCGGCGGGCCGTTCACCTGCTGCGCCGGGTCTCTGCGCCGCACGCCCGTCGCGACGCGTCACGCTGGGAACATGTCCCCTCCCATCCTGCGCTCGCTCGTGCGCGAGTCGGTGCGCGACGCCCTCGCGGTGCTGCTGCCAGTCGTCTGCTCGGGTTGCGGTGCACCCGATCACGCCGTGTGCCCGGCTTGCCGCGTGGCGCTCGCGCCCGAACCCCGGCTCCTCGAGCGCGCGGGCCTGCACCTGCACACGGGTCTCGAGTACGCGGGGGTCGTCGCCGCAGTGCTCGGCGCCTTCAAAGACGGTGGGCGAACGGATGCCGCTGCGGCCCTCGCCCCGGCACTGCAGGCCTCCATCCGCGCTGCACTCGAGGCCGTGCTCGCCGCCGCACCCGACGACCGCCCGCTCGAGGTGTGCACCATTCCCTCGACGCCCGCTGCCCGGCGGGCGCGGGGGTACTCGCCCGTCGCGGTGCTGCTTCGGCGCAGCGGCATCCGCTCGTCTCCCGTGCTCGCGCTCGCCCGCGAACGCGACGACCAGGCCGGGCTCGACGCGGCGGCGCGGCAGCGCAACGCGGCGGGCGGCCTCGTCGCCCGTGTCCCGTTGAACGGGCGCCGGTTCCTGC
Source organism: Agromyces sp. NPDC055520 (assembly GCF_053619715.1). Classification (NCBI taxonomy): domain Bacteria; kingdom Bacillati; phylum Actinomycetota; class Actinomycetes; order Micrococcales; family Microbacteriaceae; genus Agromyces; species Agromyces sp. NPDC055520. The sequence goes on from NZ_JBSHJY010000004.1 coordinate 134,447, forward strand.
TCGTCGACGACATCGTGACGACCGGTTCGACGCTCGCCGAAGCGGTGCGCGCGCTCGCCGCAGACGGGGCCGAGACGGCCGCGATCGCGGTGCTCGCCGAGACCCCGCGCCGGTTCCCGCGACGCGCAGGCAGCTCACAGTGAACACTCCGTGACATTGCCGCACAAGGGGGCTACGGTGGCAGGACAGGCGTGGTCGAACCACCCTTCAGAACCGGGTGACACGTCGGTGAACGGAGGTCGTCATGGAACTGAACATCGTCGGACGAAACCTGGGGATCACGGATCGTTTCCGCGCCTATGCGGCGGAGAAGTCCGAGAAGGTGTCGCACCTGGCGGAGCGAGCGATCTCACTTGACGTGAAGCTCAGCAGGCACAACGAGAAGAACGGCAACCCCGGGCCCGACCGCGTCGAGCTCACTCTGGTCGGCAAGGGGCCGGTGGTCCGTGCCGAGGCTGACGGCTCCGACAAGTACGCGGCGTTCGACGTCGCACTCGGGCGATTGCTCGAGCGCATCCGGCGCGCGAAAGACCGACGCAAGGTGCACCGCGGCGGTTCCAGGCGACCGACTTCGCTGCGCGAGGCGACCGACGTCGGGTTCTCCGATGTCGGCGTGCAGGCTGCAGCACCCGAGGTGCTCGCACAGGTGCGCACCGGCAGCATCCCCGTCGTCGACGAGTTCGAACCGCACGTCGATGAAGACGAGGTGTACACCCCGGTCGTCATCAGGCGCAAGGTGTTCGCGGCGACCCCCATGACGGTCGACGATGCGCTCTACTTCATGGAGCTCGTGGGGCACGACTTCTACCTCTTCATCGATGCCGAGTCCGGTCGGCCGAGCGTGGTCTACCGGCGCAAGGGCTGGGACTACGGCCTCATCGGGCTCGACGAGCGAGCCGAGGAGCGCGCCACGGCGTGACCCTCGCTCGCTGAGCACTTCTGTCTCGCTCGCTGAGCACTCCTGTCTCGCTCGCTGAGCTCGTCGAAGCGGACCGACCACCTGGTCGCGATCGCATGACGGGCTCAGCGGGCGCGCGGCTCGTTCACCGCTAGCATGGCTATGATGGCCGTCTGCATGGCGGCAGCGGGCGTGCCCGGATTCGTTCCGCGGCCGTGCGCCCAACGACTACAGGAGAACATTCGTGGCTTCGATTCTTGAAAGAGTCCTCCGCGTCGGTGAGGGCCGAACCCTCAAGCGGCTTGAGAACTACGCAGCGGCGATCAACGCCCTCGAAGACGGATTCCAGTCGCTCAGCGACGACGAACTTCGCAATGAGACCACCGAACTCCGCGAGCGCTACGCGAGCGGTGAATCGCTCGACGACCTGCTGCCCGAGGCGTTCGCTGCCGTGCGCGAGGCGAGCCGCCGCACGTTGGGCCTCCGCCACTTCGACGTGCAGCTCATGGGCGGCGCCGCCCTGCATCTCGGCAACATCGCCGAGATGAAGACCGGTGAGGGCAAGACCCTCGTCGCCACGACCGCCGCGTACCTGAACGCGCTCACGAGCCGCGGCGTGCACGTCATCACGGTCAACGACTTCCTCGCGAGCTACCAGTCGGAGCTCATGGGTCGCGTCTTCCGCGCCCTCGGCATGACGACCGGATGCATCGTGGCCGGCCAGAACCCGCAGGTGCGCCGCGAGCAGTACGCCGCCGACATCACCTACGGCACGAACAACGAGTTCGGATTCGACTACCTGCGCGACAACATGGCATGGCAGGCGAGCGACATGGTGCAGCGCGGCCACCACTTCGCCATCGTCGACGAGGTCGACTCGATCCTCATCGATGAGGCCCGCACGCCGCTCATCATCTCGGGTCCGGCCTCGGGCGAGGCCAACCGCTGGTTCACCGAGTTCGCGAACCTCGCGAAGCGACTCGTGCCCGACGTCGACTACGAGGTCGACGAGAAGAAGCGCACCGTCGGCGTGCTCGAGCCCGGCATCGAGAAGGTCGAAGACTACCTCGGCATCGACAACCTCTACGAGTCGGCCAACACCCCGCTGATCTCGTTCCTCAACAACTCGATCAAGGCCAACGCCCTGTTCAAGCGCGACAAGGACTACGTCGTGATGAACGGCGAGGTGCTCATCGTCGACGAGCACACCGGCCGCATCCTCGTCGGGCGCCGCTACAACGAGGGCATCCACCAGGCGATCGAGGCGAAAGAGGGCGTGCAGGTCAAGGCCGAGAACCAGACCCTCGCGACCGTCACGCTGCAGAACTACTTCCGCCTCTATTCGAAGCTCTCGGGCATGACGGGTACCGCCGAGACCGAGGCATCCGAATTCATGTCGACCTACAAGCTGGGCGTGGTGGCGATCCCCACGAACAAGCCGATGGTGCGCATCGACCAGCCCGACCTCGTCTACAAGAACGAAGAGTCGAAGTTCGCCCAGGTCGTCGAAGACATCGTCGAGCGCCACAAGAACGGCCAGCCCGTGCTCGTCGGCACCACGAGCGTCGAGAAGAGCGAGTACCTCTCGCGCCTCCTCGCCAAGAAGGGCGTGCGGCACGAAGTGCTGAACGCGAAGAACCACGCTCGCGAGGCCGCCATCGTCGCACAGGCCGGCCGCCACGGTGCGGTCACCGTCGCGACGAACATGGCCGGTCGCGGTACCGACGTCATGCTCGGCGGCAACGCCGAGTTCATCGCCGTGCAGCTCATGCACGAGCAGGGCCTCAGCCCGGTCGAGACTCCCGACGAGTACGAGGCTGCGTGGGACGACGTGTTCGCGAAGGTCAAGGCCGAGGTCGCCGTCGAGGCCGAGAAGGTGCTCGCCGCCGGCGGCCTCTACGTGCTCGGCACCGAGCGGCACGAATCGCGACGCATCGACAACCAGCTGCGCGGTCGCTCGGGCCGTCAGGGCGACCCCGGTGAGAGCCGGTTCTACCTCTCCCTCACCGACGACCTCATGCGCCTGTTCAACGCAGGTGCGGCCGAGAGCCTCATGTCGCGCGGCGTGCCCGACGACGTGGCCATCGAGTCGAAGGTGGTCTCGCGGGCCATCCGCTCGGCGCAGTCGCAGGTCGAGGCGCGCAACGCCGAGATCCGCAAGAACGTGCTGAAGTACGACGACGTGCTGAACCGTCAGCGTGAGGCGATCTACGGCGACCGCCGTCACATCCTCGAGGGCGACGACCTGCACGATCGCACGCAGAAGTTCCTCGAAGACGTCATCGACGAGGTGCTCGACTCGCACACCGCCGAGGGCAACCCCGAGGAGTGGGACTTCGACGCCCTGTGGACCGAGCTGAAGACCCTCTACCCGATCGGCATCACGATCGACGAGGTCGTCGCAGAGGCCGGCGAGAAGGGTCGGGTCAACCGCGACTTCATCCGCCGAGAGATCCTCTCCGACGCGAAGGTCGCCTACGCCCGCCGTGAAGAGCAGCTCGGATCGCCCGCCATGCGCGAGCTCGAGCGGCGCGTCGTACTCTCGGTCATCGACCGTCGCTGGCGCGACCACCTCTACGAGATGGACTACCTGAAAGACGGCATCGGTCTGCGCGCCATGGCGCAGCGCGACCCGCTGGTCGAGTACCAGCGCGAGGGCTACGCGATGTTCCAGCAGATGATGGGTTCGATCCGCGAAGAGACCGTCGGGTTCCTCTTCAACCTCGAGGTCGAGGTGGCCCCGCAGGCCGGTGCCGGAGCGAAGATCGAGGCGAAGGGTCTCGGCCGACAGGGTGCGTCCGACGACAAGCTCAGCTACTCGGCTCCGAGCGACGCGGGCGGCGTCGAGGTGCGCAACCAGCGCGGCCAGGTGCAGCAGGCAGCGACGCAGCGTGCACGCCGCGCCGTGGCCGAGAGCGAGGCGCCCGCTGCCGAGCAGGCGCGCGGAGCCTTCGGTCAGCGCACCGGCGGCGAGGTCGCACCTCAGAACCGTTCGGAGCGTCGGGCGCAGGAGCGCAAGGGGCGCTGAGCGCGCGGTCGCAGACCGCACGACACGCTTGAGACCCCGACCGGTGCCCTGCACCGGCCGGGGTCTCGCGTTGCGTGCTGCGTAGCGCAGGCTGCGCGGAGGGCGGAGCGCGGAGCGTGCGGCGCGGAGGGCGGAGCGTGGAGCGTGGTGCGTGGAGTGTGCGGCGCGGAGCGCGGAGCGTGCGGCGCGGAGGGCGGAGCGTGCGGCGCGGAGGGCGGAGCGTGTTGCGTGGTGCGCGGAGTGTGATGCGTGTTGCGCGCGTTGTGTTTGCGTACGTCCGCATTTCGCCGAGCGGGCAGTAGATGCCGCCTGTGCGCGCTGGGGGCGGCATCTACGGTCCGTTCGACGGGAGTGTTGAGTCTCGTCTTGGGGAGGCGTTCTTGCTTACCTACGCCGAGCGGGCAGTAGATGCCGCCTGTGCGCGCTGGAGGCGACATCTACCGCCCGTTCGGCGAGTGTCGTGAAGCGCGCAGCGGGCGTCAGGTGCGGTGCCGGGCTCGCAGAGCGCGGCTGATAGCGCGCAGAGCGCACGGATGGCGCGGAGAGCGTGCTGATGGCGTGCAGAGCGCGCCGATGGTGCTCAGAGAACGCCGATGGCGCTCGCGCGCCAGCGCTGGTCGAATCCCTCGAGGCGGATCGCGACCGCCCGCGTCCTGACGCGCTGGTGCACCATCACCACGGCCTCGACGACGCCGTCGGCCGGCTCGCACAGGTGCACCCGGCCCACCGAGAATGCCGGACGCTGCGGCGACTGCCCCTTGGCCCGGCGCGCACGTGCGGCGAGGATTACCCGTTTCGAGAGGTTGCGATACACCTCGTCGTCGACCCACCTCGCGAGCTGCTCGAGGTCGCGGGCACCGGCCAGCACCTCGATGACGCAGTGCGTCAGGTTGCGCAGCAGCGGTTCGGGATCGGCCAGGTCGGTTCGGCGAGCAGGCTGGCGTGCGAAGTACTCGTCGTCATCGTCGAGAAGGCGGGCCGTTGCGGTGCGGGACACGGCCACGCGGGGGCCGGTCACGTCGAGAGCGGTCATCTGTGCTCCAGTGGGGAGGAGGGCTCGCACGGTATTGCGACCGCACGACAGGATCACCCCCGTGTGGGGGACGTCGAGTGTTTCCTGTGTGAACCGTAAATGAGCGGCGGAAACAGTGTCAAGACTTTTCGCGGTCTGTGGATAACGTTTCTGTCACTGCCGTGCTGCCCTGTAGCGTCGCTGCATGCGCTGGGACCTGTTGTTCGACGACCTCGAGTCGCAGATCGACCAAGACCAGCGCGACGAAGAGCGTGCGCTCGCCATCGAAGAGGAGCGCTTGCGCCTCGGTCGGCTGACGTTGCGCGATCGGCTCGCGGCGATCGCCCGTTCCGACGCCGACGACCCGGCCGGGTCCATCCGCATCGAATTGCACGGCGGCCGCACGATCGCCCTGCGCCCGCAGGTCTTCGGCCGTGACTGGGTGAGCGGCCGGTCGGTCGAGGGGGTGCGCGGCGGCTCCGCACAGTGCGTCGTGCCGATCGCGGCGATCGCCGCGCTGCTACCGACTCGGGCGCAGTTGGAGCCGAGCCTCGAGCCGGTGCCCGAGGCATCCGCTCGCATCGCCGAACGTCTGGGCCTGCCGTTCGTGCTGCGCGACCTCTGCCGGCGTCGCACGCCGGTGCGGCTCAGCACCGTCGACGGCGAGGTCGGCGGCACGATCGACCGGGTGGGGCGCGACCATCTCGACCTCGCGCTGCACGACGCCGACCGCCCGCGGCGCGAGAACGCCGTGCACGGCTATCGAATCGTGCCGCTCGCGCGCGTGCTGGTCATCGACTTCGGCTGACCGCATCGCCTGAGCGGATGCCGCGTGGCGGGTGCCGCAGGAGTGAACGCCGCTTGCCCTGCCGAACGCCGCCGGCCCGGCCGAACGCCGCCGGCCCTGCCGAACGCCCCGGGGCTCAGTCGGTGGGGCGCAGCCGACCGCTGCGCGCGCCCGAGAACTCGATGATGTTCGAGAACTCGCCCTGATTCCAGGCGGAGGTCTTGCGCGTCTCTTCGTATTGGATCTCGATCCAGACCTCGAGCTGCACGCGCTCGATGCGCCACGGGCCCGACGCGCCCACGCGGATGGCCGGCAGCTCGCCGGAGCGGATCAGCTCGTCGACGGTCGCGACGTCGACGGCGAGGATCTCGGCCGCGTCGGCGAGCGTGAGGAACCGGCCGATCTCGTCGCCCGAACCTGGAGAGGTCATGTCTCGATTATCGACCGGTTGCGGGCCGCCCGGGGTGATTGTGGATAACTTCCGGGCCGACTTTCGGATTCGGGCGACGATAGATGCCGGCGCGACTCGGCGTCACTCCGAAGGGAACGCACATGGCAGCACGTCGCGACCGCGGTGAGCGGGGAGCACTCCGGCTCGACCCGCGCCTGATCATCGGCATCGTCCTCATCGCCGGGTCGACCTTCGGCGTCTGGAGCCTCGTTTCGGGGCTCGACGACGGCGTCGAGGTCTACGTCGCCCGCGACACGCTGACGCCGGGCACGCGCATCCAGGCCGACGACCTCGCCACCGAGTCGGTTCGGCTCGGCGGCAGCCGGGCGAGCTATCTCGCGGCGGGCGACGTGCCCGCCGACGGGCTCGTCGTGTCGCGCACGATCAGGGCCGGCGAACTCGTGCCGACGGCCGCCGTCGACGAGGTCGACCGCACGGGCCTGGCGACGGTCGTGGTGCCGAGCCGCGGGCCGCTTCCCGCCGACCTCGCGGCCGGCGCGCGGGTCGACGTCTGGGCCGCCAAGCAGGTCGAGCGCGGCGGATTCGACGCACCGTCGGTGCTCGTGCCCGGTGCCGAGATCGCCGGGGTCATCGAGAGCGAGGGCATGGTGTCGACGGGCGGCGTCTCGGTCGAGGTGCTGATCCCGCGCGCGAAGGTCGCCGCGCTCCTCGGCGCGCTCGCGGCCGGCGATGCGGTCGACCTCGTACCGGTCGAGCCGACGGGGGAGTGAGATGGCAAGGCTCGCCCTCGCGCTCGACGGCACGACGGAAGACCGCATCCTCGCCGACATCGTCGAGCACGGTCACACGGTCGTCGCCCGACTGGTCGGCTGGCGCGATCTGCTCGAGAATCTCGATGTGCTCGGCCCCGATGTCGTACTCGTCGGCGCGGGTCGGGGCACCCTGAGCGCTGAACTGCTGAGCGCGTGCGACGATCGCGGCATCCGCCTGATCGCACTCGCCGCGGGCGACGCCGAACGCGCGCACGCCTCGCAGCTCGGACTGCACGAGATCGTCGACGCGAGCGCGCCCTGGGCCGAGATCGAGGTGCTCGTCAGCGGCGGTGTTCCGGTGCCGTCGCGCGTGGGCGAGCTGCGCGCACGAGACGAGCGCGCGGCATCCGTCGTCGCCGTCTGGGGGCCCGGCGGTGCACCCGGCCGAAGCACGCTCGCCGTCAATCTCGCCGCCGAGATCGCGGCCGCCGGCCACACCGTCGCCCTCGTCGACGCCGACCCATACGGCGGGGCGATCGCGCCGGCGCTCGGGCTGCTCGACGAAGCCCCCGGCTTCGCCTCGGCGTGCCGGCTCGCCGGCGGTGATGCGCTCGATCGCGCAGAACTCGAACGCATCGCACAGCGCTACACCGCACCGCGGGCGGCCTTCAACGTCTTCACCGGGCTCGTCGGGCCGAGCCGCTGGCCCGAGCTCGCGCGCGACCGGGTCACGGCGGCGATCGGCGCCCTGCGCGGCTGGGTCGAATACGTCGTGATCGACACCGGGTTCAGCCTCGAGCACGACGAAGAGCTCACGAGCGACCAGTTCGCCCCGCGCCGCAACGCCGCCACCTTCGCTGCACTCGCTGCGGCCGATCGGGTCGTGGCCGTCGGCCTCGCCGACCCCGTCGGGCTGTCGCGCCTGCTTCGCGGCCATGGCGAACTCGTCGATCTCGTCGAACCGGAACGCATCGACGTCGTGGTCAATCGAGTGCGCACGAGCGCCCTCGGCATCGACGCCCACGGGCAGGTGCGCCAGACGCTGCGCCGCTTCGGCGGGTTGAACGAGGCGACGCTGCTGCCGCACGACGCGAAGGCGACGGATGCCGCGATCCTCACGGCTCGCACGCTGCGGGATGCCGCGCCCCGTTCACCCCTTCGGGCGGCGATCCGCGACTACGCGCTCGACGCGCTCGTGCCCGCGCCGCAGACCGAGCGTCGACGCGGGTGGGCAATTCCCGCGCTGCGGCGGGCGGCGACCGGCTGAGGCGGGCACCGGGCAGTACGCTTGTGCTGTGTCGACCCTCAGTGATCTCGTCCTCGCCCAGGGCCGCAGCAGTCAGGCCGACGTCGACTGGCTGCACATGCTCGTCGGCGACCTGCAGTTGCTCGCCGATCTCGCCTTCGCCGACATCGTGCTGTGGGTCCCGTCAGGCGACGACGACTTCGTCGCCGTGGCCCACTCGCGTCCGTCGAGCGCAGCGACGCTCTTCTACCGCGACTTCGTGGGTCAGGCGATCAAACCCCAGTGGCGCGAGCTGGTGGGTGAGGCGTACTCGAGCGCACGCATCGTCGATTCATCCGCCCCCGACTGGTACGAAGAGATGCCGACCCGGGTGCGGGCGGTGCCCGTCATGCGGCGCCTCACGACGACGGGCACGAGCGTCGCGCCCGAGCCGGTGGCCGTGATCACCCGGCACACGAACCTCGGGGCGACGCGCACGCCGAGCCGGCAAGAGCTCACGTTCAACGAGTGCGCCGAAGAGCTCTTCCAGATGATCGCGTCGGGCGACTTCCCCGATCTCGGCGCCCCCACTGGCCCGCGCCGCGGCGCTCCGCGCGCCTCCGACGGCCTCATCCGCCTCGACGTCGACGGCATCACGACGTTCGCGAGCCCCAACGCACTCTCGGCCTTCAACCGCATGGGCTTCGACGACGAGCTCGAGGGCGAGTCGCTCGCCGAGGTGACCACCCGGCTCCTCGCCGGAAAGCTCGTCGTCGACGAGTCGCTGCCGCTCGTCGTGACCGGCCGGGCGCCGTGGCGCACCGACGTCGAGTCGCGCGGCGTCACGGTCTCGCTCCGGGCCATTCCCATCCGGCACCGCGGCGAGCGCATCGGCGCGATCGTGCTGAGTCGCGACGTCACCGAACTGCGCCATCAAGAGCAAGAGCTCATCACGAAAGACGCGACGATCCGCGAGATCCACCACCGGGTGAAGAACAACCTGCAGACCGTGGCGTCGCTGTTGCGCATCCAAGCGCGTCGCACGCACTCCGACGAGGCGCGCGAGGCGCTGACCCAGGCCATGCGGCGCGTCGGCGCGATCGCCGTCGTGCACGACACCCTCTCAGAGGGTCTCTCGCAGAACGTCGACTTCGATGCGGTGTTCGACCGCACGCTGCTGCTGGTCGCCGAGGTCGCCGCAGCTCACAACACGACGGCCCACCCCAAGCGCTCGGGTTCGTTCGGCGTGCTGCCGAGCGCGTACGCGACGCCGCTCGCGCTCGCGCTCACCGAGCTCGTCACGAACGCCGTCGAGCACGGACTCGCGGGTCAAGAGGGCGACGTCGAGATCTCGGCCGACCGCTCGCAGACGACGCTCAGCGTGACGGTGCGCGACACCGGCTCCGGCATGCCCGAGGGCAAGGTCGGCGAGGGGCTCGGCACGCAGATCGTGCGCACGCTGATCCAGGGTGAGTTGAGCGGCACGATCGACTGGCACACGATCGTCGGTCGCGGCACCGAGGTCACCATCGAGGTGCCGCTGCGCTGGATCGCACCGGCCGCCTGAGCGACGGTCGCGTGCGCCGCGCCCCACGCGTCGAGTGCGACAGGCCGACCAGCGGATGCCTCGCGCCGCCGTCTCCCTGAGAACGCGACTCATTCCCATCTGCGGCGGTTCGCCGGTTCCCGGCCTACGCTGGTGGTGACATGGCACACGATCACGACCACGCAGCATCCGCGAATCGCACCCGACTCTGGATCGCCATCGCGATCATCGGCACCTTCGTCATCGTGCAGGTGATCGGCGCGGTCTTCAGCGGTTCGCTCGCGCTGCTCGCCGACGCCGGGCACATGACGAGCGACCTCATCGGGCTCGTCGTCGCCCTCGTCGCCGCGTTCGTCGCGGCCCGGCCGGCGACCGACCGGCAGACCTACGGCTACCGGCGGGCCGAGGTGTTCGGCGCACTCGTCAACGGCGTCGTCCTCGTGGTCGTCGCCGTCTCGGTGGCGGTCGGCGCGGTGGGCAGGCTCATGACCGGCGCCGAGGGCGAGGCGCACGAGGTGCAGGGCGTGCCGATGCTCGTGGTCGCCGCCGTCGGACTCGTCGCGAACATCGCGGCCCTGCTCGTGCTGCGCGGCGGCGCGAAGGACTCGATCAACCTGCGCGGCGCCTACCTCGAGGTGCTCGGCGACCTCATCGGATCGGTGCTCGTCATCGCCGCGGCGCTCGTGATCGTGTTCACCGGGTGGGACGCCGCCGACCCGATCGCCTCGCTCGCGATCGCGGCCCTCATCGTGCCGCGGGCGCTGTCGTTGCTGCGCGACGTGGCCCGGGTGCTCTTCGAGTCGGCGCCGGCCGACACCGACGTCGCCGAGATCCGCGCGCACATCCTGCGCACGAAGGGCGTGGTCGCGGTGCACGACGTGCACGTGTGGGCGATCACCTCGGGTTCGCACGTCTTCAGCGCGCACGTCGAGGTCGAACCCGAGGTGTTCGCCTCGGGTCGCACTGGCGAACTGCTCGACGAGCTCGGCGGATGTCTCAGCGAGCACTTCGACGTCGACCATTCGACGTTCCAGCTCGAACCTGCCGGCCGCGCGGAACAGGAGCAGACACGGCACCCGTGAGCGCGCGGCATCCACACGCCTGAACGGATGTGGGGCCCTGCGCCGACCCGACCGGCTACCGCTCTTCGGGGCCGCGCTCGAAGACCTCGGGGTCGAGAGCGAGCTGGGCCGCCTCGGCCTCATCGGTGATCACGTCTTCGCCGGCGGCGGCGGCCTTCCTCGCCTTGCGGGCGGTCACGATGTAGTGCCACACGGTCGGGATGAGCGTGATGAGCACCGCGCCGATGAGGATGACGTCGATGTACTCCTGCACGAAGTCGGCGATCGGCGGGATGTATCCGATGAGGTAGCCGAAGTAGGTGAGGCCGGCGCCCCAGATGAGCGCGCCGATGAGGTTGTAGAGCGAGTACTTCTTGTAGTTCATGTGGCCGACGCCGGCGGCGACGGGGGCGAAGGTGCGCACGATCGGCACGAAGCGGGCGAGGATGATCGCGAGCGCCCCGAAGCGTTCGAAGAAGGCGTTCGTGCGTTCGACGTTCTTGACGCTGAAGAGCCCCGACTCCTTGCGCTCGAACACGCGCGGGCCGAACTTGTGGCCGATGAGATAGCCGACCTCGCCGCCGAGGAAGGCGGCGATGCCGATGGCGAGGCACACCCACCAGATGTCGACGCCGAAGACGAGCGAGGTGTGGGTGAGCAGCCCCGAGATCACGAGCAGCGTGTCACCCGGCAGCAGGAACCCGACCAGCAGACCCGTTTCGGCGAACACGATCGCGCAGACGACGACGAGCGCCCACGGGCCCGCAGACGAGATGATCGTCTCGGGATCGAGCCACGGAATGAGCGAGGTGTGGATCACTGGGGGATCTCCTGGGTCGTCGGGGCACAGCGAATACCGGTCTACACGCCGGAGTGGTTTCGTTGCAGTCTAACCACGCCCCCCGCGCGCGGCATCAACCCCGAGGATGACGCCGCGTGGCACCTCAGGCTGAGAGCGCCTCGAAGATCGCACTGTTCATGCGGAACGAGGTGCGCACCTCGGCGATGAGCACGTCGACCTGCTCGGGCGCGAGGGCGAGGGTGTTCATCGCCTCGCGGTAGCCGCGTTTGTAGCGCACGACCCCGTCTTCGGCGATGTCGAAGCGGTAGAAGCTGAGCTGCTCGGGGGTCGCATCGTAGTGACGCGCCACGAGCCGGGCGATCGCCTGGCCGCCCGAGAGGTCGCCGAGGTAGCGCGTGTAGTGGTGCGCGAGGTAGCGCACATCGTCGTCGGAGACGGCCCGCAGGTGAGCGACGTACTCGGCGGTCTCGGGCAGCGGCGGGTGCGCGGTGCGCCAGTCGGCGGCGCCGAGCGCGACGAGGTCGGCCTCGATCGCGGCCATGCGCGCGAGTTCGGGGTCGAAGACGGCGGGGTCGCCGTCGCGGCTGCCGCGCGCCTCGAGCGCCTCGTAGACCCAGCCGAACTGCGCGAGGTAGCGCGTGTACTCGGCGAGCGAGAGCTCGCCGCCCATGAGCTGCACGATGTACCCGCGCGACTCTGCGGCCTTGTGGTCGTCGGCTGACGCCGCGCGCACGAGTGCAGCGACGTCGAGGGGCTCGGCGGCGGTGCGGGCCGGGGCGGTGGGTGCGAGCGTCATGGATGACCCTTCAGTGAGGTAAGGATTACCTTACATCCTAGGGTGCGATTCTGAGCGAGGGCCGCTGAGTCCGTCACAGAGTCCGTCACAGAATTCGAACAGAGTGGATGCCGCGGGCACACGTGGATGTCGGTGGCCGCTCGTATGCTCTGGCGCATGCGATACGGCTTCATCTACACGGGCAGTGATCCGAATCTCGCGGTCGAGTTGGCGGCGCTCGCCGAGGCATCCGGTTGGCACGGTTTCTTCGTGTGGGAGGGCATCTGGGCGACCGACCCCTGGGCGACGCTCGGGGCGGCCGCGATGGTGACCGACCGCATCAAGCTCGGCACCATGCTCACGCCGGTGCCGCGGCGCCGGCCGTGGGAGCTCGCGGGGCAGACCATGACGGTCGACCGGCTCTCGGGCGGGCGCGTGATCCTCTCGGCGGGGCTCGGCGTCTCGGAGGCCGAGCCGCGATTCTGGATCTTCGAAGACGACCCCGGGCGCAAGGAGCGCGCTGAGTTGCTCGACGAGTCGCTCGACCTCATGCAGCAGCTGTGGCGTGGCCGGCCGTTCGAGTTCGAGGGCGAGCACTATCGGGCGAGGCGCACCGACTCGATGCTGCCGCCCGCGACCGTGCAGGCGCCGCGCATTCCGACCTGGGTCGTTGGGCTCTGGCCGCGCCCGAAGTCGATGCGCCGCGTCGCGCGATACGACGGGTGGATTCCGAACTACGCGCCGCCCGGCAACGCGCCCGACAGCGCCGACGAGCAGCAGCGTCTCTTCACACCCGAGATCGCGGCCGAGGCGATGGGGTGGATCCAGGCCGAGCGCGAGCGTCTCGGGATCGCCGACCGGCCGTTCGACATGATCCAAGAGGGCACGACGACCGGCATGGATGCCGCGGCCGACGCTGCCCGTGTGCGGCCGTGGGTCGAGGCGGGCGCGACCTGGTGGCTCGAGTCCGACTGGTCGGTGCCCGCCGAGCGCATCGAGGCCGCCGCGCGAGCGCGCATCGCCGCGGGGCCGCCGTCGGTGTGAATCTCAGTGGCGGTGTGAGCCGCGAGGCCGCCGAAGGTGCAAACCTCAGTCCGAGGTGTCGTCTTTCTTGATCTCGTTGCCGTCGGCGTCGTACTCGACCCACTCTTCGCTGATCAGGGGGTCGAGCGACTCCGGGCGATTGGGGTCGCGGTCGAGGTTCAGCGGTTCTTCGAGCGGGTCCACGAAATCGGTCATGGTGTCCTCCTGATGCGTCGGTGATTCGACGCTAGCGCGCCGGGCGGCGCTTGCACAGGATTTCGCGCCGTCGTGACTGCGCCGCGTGCGGAAGGTGGGACTTGAACCCACACGCCCGAAGGCACAGGAACCTAAATCCTGCGTGTCTGCCGATTTCACCACTCCCGCGAGTGCCCGATCATTCTACGGCGCCGGCTGCACGTCGATTTCGAACGCGATGATCACGGTGCCAGCGGCAGATCGTCATGGCGCGGCCGCGCTTGTGGATAACTTCGGAGGCAGACATCCGCTTCACCTCATGATGGGTGCATGACCGACGCAGTGCGCACCATCGCCGACCGAGTGCGCACCCGCGTGCTGCGCGACGGCATCGATCTCACGCGCGACGAGTCGGCCGCGGCCCGGTACGCCCACGAAGAGGTGCGCCGCTACAGCGAACGCGCGCTCTCGGGGGCGCACGCGCAGCTCGGCGACGAGATGGCGGCGACCCGCGAGGTCGTCGCGTCGATCACCGGCTACGGCCAGCTGCAGCCGTATTTCGAAGACGCCGAGGTCGAAGAGATCTGGATCAACGCGCCGACGAAGGTGTTCGTCGCGCGCCGCGGCGTCGCCGAGTTGACGACGGTCGTGCTCTCAGACCGCGAGGTGCGCGAACTCGTCGAGCGGATGCTGCAGCACTCGGGTCGACGCGTCGACCTCTCGTCGCCCTTCGTCGATGCGACGCTGCCAGACGGTTCGCGGCTGCACGTGGCGATTCCTGATGTCGCCCGCACGCACTGGTCGGTCAACATCCGCAAATTCCAGCGGCGCATCCGCTCGCTCGCCCAACTCGTCGAGCTCGGATCGCTCACCCCGCACGCCTCGGAGTTCTTGCGCATGAGCGTGCTCGCGGGGGTCAACATCCTCGTCTCGGGCGCGACGCACACCGGCAAGACCACGATGCTCAACGCGCTCATCTCGGGCGCGCGCATGGGCGACCGAGTCGTCACGGTCGAAGAGACCTTCGAGCTCGATCTCGACGTGCGCGACCTGGTCGCCCTGCAGTGCCGACAGCCGAGTCTCGAAGGCACGGGTGAGATCACGTTGCGCCGCCTCATCAAAGAGGCCCTTCGTATGCGGCCCGACCGCCTCATCGTGGGCGAGGTGCGCGAGGCCGAGAGCCTCGACCTGTTGATCGCGCTGAACTCCGGCCTGCCCGGCATGTGCACGATCCACGCGAACACGGCGCGCGACGCGCTCGCGAAGCTCTGCACGCTGCCGCTCCTCGCGGGTCGCAACATCGACTCCGCCTTCGTCGTGCCCACGGTCGCAAGCTGCATCGACCTGGTCGTGCACCTCACGATCGACCGCGACGGCCACCGGCGGGTCGCCGAGATCACCGCGCCGACGGGCGGATGCACCGGGGCCGCCGTCGACGCCGAGGCGATCTTCGTCACTCGTGCGGGCGAACTGGTCGCCACCGGAGCGGCGCCCGCACGACTCGAGAAGTACCGATCGGCCGGGCTGGACCCCGATATCGTGCTCTCGGCGGCCGCTCGATGAGTCTCGTGTTGGGCGCGCTGCTCGGGCTCGGCGTGCTGCTGGCGGTCTCGCCGTTGCTCTGGCCCGAGAATGCCGAGGCGAGCGCTCGCCGAGGCGTCGTCGGCACTCGTGTGCGCGACGAGCTCTCGCTTGCTGGCCTCGCCGGGGTGCCGATCGCCGTCATCGTGATCGTCGCAGCCCTGCTCGCGCTCGTGCTGGGCGCCGTCGCGCAGGCGGTCTTCATGGTTCCCGTGCTCACGATCGTGGCGACCGTGCTCGGCGCCGCGCTCGTTCCCCTGCTCGTGCGCGCACGCGCGACGCGTCGCCGCGCGGCCAACCGAGCCGTCTGGCCCGACGTGGTCGATCACCTCGTGTCGTCGGTGCGAGCGGGCATGTCACTGCCCGACAGTCTGGGGGCGCTCGCCGAGCTCGGGCCGGCATCGACCAGATCGGCCTTCGCGGCGTTCGACGACGAGTACCGGCGCACCGGCAACTTCGCGGCATGCCTCGATCGGCTGAAGGGGGTGCTCGCCGATCCGGTCGCCGACCGCATCCTCGAGACCCTGCGCATGGCGCGCGAGGTCGGCGGCAGCGACGTGACCGCGGTGCTGCGCGGGCTCTCGGGCTATCTGCGTGAAGACGCGGCGCTTCGGGCGGAAGTCGTGGCGCGGCAGTCGTGGATCCGCAACGCTGCGCGCCTCGGGGTGGCCGCGCCGTGGCTGCTCCTGCTCGTGCTCGCGTCCCGCCCCGAGGCGATCGTCGCCTACGACTCGGCGGCCGGTGCCGCCCTGATCATCACGGGCGTGGTGGTGACGATCGTGGCCTACCAGGCGATGGTCGCCCTCGGTCGTCTGCCTGAGGAGCGACGATGGTTCCACTGAACAGCGTGCCCGCGCTCGGGCTGGTCTTCGGTGCGGTGCTCGGACTCGGACTCTGGCTCGTGGTCTCGACGGTGCCGCGCATCGGCCGCCCGCGACTCATCGAACGGGTGGCGCCCTACGTCGCCGACATCTCAGCAGAGGCGCGGGTCCTGCTCGCTCGCCGCCCGGCCGACCCCGCACCGGTGCTCGGGCTGTTCGTCAGACCGGTGGCCAGGGCGCTTCGCACCATCGTCTCCGAATGGCTGGGCGGTGCCGACACGATCGCGCGGCGAC
Source organism: Agromyces sp. NPDC055520 (assembly GCF_053619715.1). Classification (NCBI taxonomy): domain Bacteria; kingdom Bacillati; phylum Actinomycetota; class Actinomycetes; order Micrococcales; family Microbacteriaceae; genus Agromyces; species Agromyces sp. NPDC055520. The sequence goes on from NZ_JBSHJY010000004.1 coordinate 150,659, forward strand.
TGCGGCAGGCGGGCTCGACCGCGTCGGTCGAGCGATTCCGCGGCGAACAGCTCGCATGGGCGGCCGGCGCGTTCGCGATGGCGTCGGCCTCGGCGATCCTCGCGCCGTCGTTCGGTTCGCTGCCGATGGTCGCGCGCGTGGCCATGCCGTTCCTCGCCGCTGCGCTCGGCGCCGTCGTTCGCGACTGGCTGCTGCAGCGTGCCGCGCGGCGCCGCCTCGCACGCATCTCGGCGGAGCTGCCGACCGTGCTCGAGTTCTTGACGCTGAGCCTCACCGCCGGTGAGGGCATGCTCGACGCGATCCGGCGTGTGGCTCGCCTCGGCAGCGGGGCGGGCGTGCTGCCGACCGAGTTCGCCGCGACCGTGGCATCCGTCGGCACCGGTGTGCCGCTCGGCCAGGCGCTCGCCCGGCTCCGCGACGACCTCGACCACCCGGCGCTCTCGCGGGCGCTCGACCAGGTGCTCGGCGCCCTCGAACGCGGCGCGCCGCTCGCCGCGGTGCTGCGCTCGCAGGCGGGCGACGCGCGTGAAGAGGCCAAGCGCACGATCATCGAGCAGGCCGGCCGCAAAGAGGTGGCGATGCTCGTTCCACAAACAATGGCGTAAACGTACCTTGCCATCGCGGGGCTGGGTATGGCCCGCGCTCGGGCGTCGGTGAGAGTGGCTCTGAGACGTCGCGGGCGGATCTTGCAGCCCCCGGCAGCCCCCACCACTACCACCTCCGGTAACCAACGCGGCAGCGGGGAGCGGGGCGCACCGGCCTCCGTGCTGCTGGGCTAACACGCCCTCTGACCTGGGCTTTTGTGCTGCGTGGGGCCCCCGCTTGGGGGGTGGGTAAAATAGTACCCGTGGCCACTACTGTCAACCTCGTTTGCGAGGGGAGCGCGAAGCGCGCGCACCACGTGCGTACTGCGGCGCAGTTCCATGACCTGTACGCGACATCGTGGGAGCTCACGGCCAACTTCGGCCCTAAGCCCTATGGCAATGAGCGGAAGGTGCTTCGGGTGCCGGGGGCCGAGCCTGGGGACGATACCCGCATGCGGGTAGTCATCAGCTGCCCGGATCCTGATTGCACTGTTCGCCAGCCGGTGCGTTGGGAGAAGCTGCACGCCATGCTAGATGCGGCGCGTAAGAGCGGGCAGTCGAGCATCCCAATCAAACTTCTGACAGACTGATCACCACAACTGAACCCACGTCGCGCTAGCCCGGAATCGGTCTAGTCGCGCTGCACGACACCACAAGGTCCTTCAGCAAGGACTCCATTTGGCACTTCGGTGCCTGGAGAAGCTGAGGGACTTTCCAGTGGCCAAATCACCACTACAGCGCCTCGCCATGGAGAAGGCGCAGGCGTACCGCACCCCCGATGAGGATCGACGCGCGCAGGCCAGTCGCGACCTGGCCGAAGCCAAGATAGCTGACGCCGTCAAGCGTGCACTTGACGCAGCGCCGCCGCTCTCGAACCACCAGGTCGCTCGGCTCACCGCGTTGCTACGTGGGGGTGCCAAGTGAGCGCCCCGTGGGTCCAGATCGACCTCCCCGGCAAGACGTCCCTTTCGCGCTCCGAGGCGATGCGCGAGCTCAGGTCAGGCCCGCTGCTCGAATGGTTCCGTCCCTTTGCCGAGCACGCTCACGTCGCCCCCTGCACTCCGTGCCCGTGGGGCTACATCCACGTGCACGGCGACTGGGGTGCTCAGCCCGCGTGGGAGGTCGTTGCGTACTACTCCCCAGAAGAGCTTGCATGGGGTCTTCAGTCCCTCTTCGGACGTGACCACGACTGGTACACGCGCGACGTGGACGGGCACCTGAACGATCACGAGTGCCACGGGGTGTTCTACTGGCTCCCCACCGACCCGCGTCTGCTGCGCCTGCCGCTGGGAGTGACCCGGTGAGCCGCATGCTGCGCGCCGCGCTGGAACTCGCCGACGCGGGTTGGGCGGTCCTCCCTCTCGACGGGAAGAAGCCCGTCACCCCGCACGGCCACCTGGACGCGACCACCGACTTCCGCGCGATCCGTCGCTGGTGGGACACCGGCAACTGGAACATCGGCTCTCCGGTGCCCGACAACCTGCTCGTGCTCGACGTTGACCCTCGCAATGGGGGCCGTCTGGAAGACCTGGAACAGCGCGCCGGGGTGGAGCTGCCGCTCACGCTGGAAGTGACCAGCGGTCGCGGTGACGGCGGGCGTCATCTGTACTACCTCCGTCCGTTTCGGCAGCCGTACCGGGGCAACGTGCCGCGCGGCATCGACGTCAAGATCAACGGCTACATGGTCATGCCGCCGAGCGTGCATCCGGACACGGGCAGGCCATACCGATGGGTCTACCGCGAGGCTGTCCGCCTGCCCCGTCAGGTTGCCGCGTTGATGCTGCCTCGCACCCGGATCACCCGAGCTAACCCCACGGCCACCGACCCGGTCGCGCTGGCGGCGTGGGTGCGCACCCTGCAAACGGGTGAGCGTCACGACGGTCTGCACTGGGCCGCGCGCCGTGCACACGAAGCGGGGATACGTCAGCGCGGCCTGGACCGACTCATCGACGCCGCCGAAGACATCGGCATGGACCCCCGTGAGGCCCGCCGCGTAGTCGAGTCTGCTGGCAAGGAGCAGCGCTCATGACCGCCCCGAAGAGGCCCACGAAGAAGATAGTGAGGGAGCCGTCGCCCGAGGAGATGCTAGAGGCCGACGTCAGGGATGAGTTCGACCGGCTCTACATCAAGCAGATCGCAAAGGACCGGTTCGAGCAGCAGCGGCAGGCGGAGCAGGATGCCGACCGCCCCCGGCTGAACGTCATCACGCTCAGCGAACTACGCCGACGCCCGAAGCCTGAATGGTGGATCGAGGGCATGGTGGCGCAGAGCACTCTCGTTGGCGTCGTCGGCCCGACCAACGAGGGCAAGACGTTCGTCGTCACGGACATGCTCGCCAGCATCGCCACGGCTACCGACTGGCACGAGCACAAGGTGAAGCCGGGGCGAGTGCTGTACCTGCCGGGTGAGGGTGTCGAGTTCTTCGCTGACCGGGTGGATGCGTGGGCGCAGTACCACATGACCGCCGTAGACGATGAGGACTTCCAGGTCATCGAAGAGGGGTTCAACCTCTCGGACCCGGGTGCCGTAGATGAGCTGTGCACCATCGTCGCTGACGAAGAGTTCGACGTGATCTGCATCGACACCCTGAGCCAGCTTGGCGGCATCGAGAACGAGAACGACAACGCTCAGATGGCTGCCGTGGTACGCGCTGCGCTGCGCATTCGGAAGGCCCGTCCCGGCAGCACCGTGATCCTCGTTCATCACACGAACAAGTCCGGCGGGATTCGGGGCGCGAGCGCACTGGAGGGCAACCTCGACACGCTCATCATGCTCAAGCCTGGCGACGGTGACCGCAAGGGCTACTTCGCGCTCTCGACAAAGAGCCCCGGCAAGCAGAAGAACGCCGAGCGGGTGACCCTGGATCACTTCCGCCTGGTCCAGAGTGGCCCCGCGCTGGTCGTGGCACGGAAGGCGATTGCTGAAGGGCCGTATCGCGACGTGATCATGGGCGTGCTCAGCGACGGCGAGTGGCACAAGGCTGCCGAGTTCAAGGCCGTGTGGCCGGGTCCCGACGACTGGAAGGACAGCCGGTACAGGACGACCATGGGTCTGCTGCACGAGTAGGTGACATCTGAGTTGGCTTGCTCTTCGGGGCGGGCTGGAAGGATGTTGCTGTGCCTAAGCCTTACCCGAGCGAGTT
>NZ_JBSHJY010000005.1:0-42217 GCF_053619715.1 Agromyces sp. NPDC055520
GGTTTTGCCTTATTTGGCCTTCTACTGCTGGTGTACCTCTATGGGGGGCACTGGACCCCCTTTTCCACGCTTTGGACTATACGCATATGCGACGGGTGCGGGGGGGACCTTCGTCCCCGCCGGCACGCGCCGGAACGACGCACACTGACCGCATGAGCCCGCAACGCGCATTCCGCGTCACCCTGCTCGTCGTCGAGGCGTTCGTTGCGGTGACGTCGTTCGGCGGGGGTGCCGCGCTCACGCTCGGGGCGCTGGTCCCCGACCTCTCACTGGTCATCACGCCGCCTGCCGAGTACCTCGAGGGCTCGCCGTTCTCGTCCTACCTGGTGCCGGGGCTCGTCCTCGCCATTGTTCTCGGCGGCATCCACGCGATCGCCTTCGTGCTCCTTCTCCGACGGCGCCCATCGGCATGGTTCGCGGCTGCGGCGGCCGGGTACGCCGCACTCATATGGATCTTCGTCCAGATGATGGTCATCCCCTTCAGCTTCCTGCAGGCTGTCTACTTCATCGCTGGGGCAGTCGAACTCGGTCTCGTGATGCTGAGCCTCGGCCTGCTTCCGATCGCTCGTGCGACGCGTCGACGGCTCACCCGCTCGAGCGTTGCACGAGACACATCATCAACTACGGGAGGTGCATCATGACCCAGCCAGTCGTACATTGGGAGATCGGCGCCCGGGATGCCGTCAGGTTGCGGGACTTCTACGCCGCGCTGTTCGATTGGGAGATCACGGGCGACGCGGACTACGGCTTGGTCACCCCGGCGGACGGGGGCATCGGCGGAGGGATCCTGCAGACCCGCGAGGGCATGCCGTCATACGTGACCTTCTATGTCGGCGTCGACGACCTGGAAGCGTCGCTCGAACGTGCAGCGAGTCTCGGCGGCCGAACGCTCGTGACACCCATGCCGATCCAAGGGGTCGGTGCATTCGCGATGTTCTCCGACCCCGAAGGCAACGCGATCGGCATCATGGCGGAATCGCCGGACCAGCCGGGAGAGTGAGATCTCGATGGTGATCGCCCCGCAGCGCTGAGGTTGCTGCCGCTGAGGGAATGGGAGGTCGGCGATGACGGGCGGCGATTCGGATGGGTTGACATCGGCGGAAGCCGGACAACTCCTCGCCCGCGACGGTGCGAACGCGCTGCCCAAGGCGAAACGTCCGTCGGCGCTTCGCCGTCTACTCAGGGAGCTGGTCCGCTTCTTCGCAGTGATGCTGTGGGTCGCGGCCGTGTTCGCTCTCGTGGCAGGACTTCCCGAACTCGCCATCGCCATCGCCGCTGTCGTGCTGCTGAATGGCGCCTTCGCCACCGTCCAGCAAGCCCGTGCAGACCGTGCAGCCGACCGACTCCAGGACATGCTGCCTTCGCAGGTCACCGTGCGACGCGACGGCGTCCGCCAGGTGATCGAAGCCATCGAGGTCGTCGTCGGTGATCTCCTGCTCCTGGAGAGTGGCGACCGCGTGCCGGCCGATTCGACCGTGCTCACCGAAGACCGGCTGCTCGTCGACTCCTCCATCCTCACGGGTGAGAGTGACGCGGGCAGCGTTGCAGTCGGCGAACAACTCTTCGCCGGCACCTTCGTGGTGGAAGGCGAGTGTCAAGCCCAGGTCGAGGCGGTCGGCGGGAGAACGAGGCTCGCGGGAATCGCCCGATTGACGGGATCCGCGGAGAAGCCGGACACGCCGCTCACCCGAGGGCTCCATGGCGTCGTGCGATTGACTGCCACCATCGCGGTCGGCGTCGGCGCGCTGTTCCTTCTCGTCTCCGTGCTGGTCGGCAGCTCGATCCAGGATGCGTTCGTCTTCGCGGTCGGCGTGACCGTGGCCCTGGTACCAGAGGCGCTGCTTCCGACCGTCACGCTGTCACTTGCATTGGGTTCGGAGCGCATGGCGAAGCGCAACGTTCTCGTCCGCAACCTCGAGGCCGTCGAGACCCTGGGGTCCACGACGTTCATCTGCACTGACAAGACCGGGACCCTCACCCGGAACCAGATGACCGTCATCGAGGCTTGGGTCCCGGATGGCTGGGTCACGGTCGGAGGCGGCGGGTATGGTCCCGTGGCCGATCTCACATGGTCATCGGACGGCGCGAAGCAGCCGGTCCGTGATCTCGCGATCGCGGCCGAGCGTTGTTCGACCGGGTATGTCGTCGAGGTGGACGGTGAATGGTGCGCCCACGGCGATCCCATGGAGGCCGCCCTCGATGCGTTCGCCCGGCGCCTCGGCATCGACACATCCGTGGACCGACGAGAGGATGTCGTGCTGCGGCGCTTCGCCTTCGACCCGCGGTTGCGTCGCATGGCGGTCGTGCGGACTGAAGAGGTCGTGGTCAAGGGGGCGCCCGACACTGTGCTTCCACTCTGCGGCGACCAGCCGAGCGCCCGCGCGGCGGTCGATGACCTCACGGCCCGCGGTCTTCGCGTGATCGCGATCGCGGCAGGAGCGCGTCGCGGTTCGATTCCAGATCGCCAGGAGGACCTCGAGCTCGGCCTCCACCTGCTCGGCCTCGTGGCGCTCGAGGACCCTCCCCGCCCAGAGGTATCCGAAGCGATTCGGATCTGCCGCGGCGCCGGCATCAAGGTCGCCATGGTCACGGGTGACCACCCGGGTACAGCGACTGCGATCGCCGACGAGGTCGGACTGCGCACCCCCGGCGACCCGGTCCTGATCGGTGCGGATCTGCCTGCGGATGAGCAGCACCTGGGAGCGATCCTCGATCGGGACGGCGTGGTGATCGCGCGCGTCTCTCCAGAGGAGAAGCTGCGGATCGCCCGTGCGCTGCACGCTCGAGGAAACGTCGTCGCCATGACCGGTGACGGCGTCAACGATGCACCCGCCCTGCATGAGGCGGACATCGGCGTGGCGATGGGGCGATCTGGGACCGATGTCGCCCGCGAGGCTGCCGATCTCGTCTTGCTCGACGACTCCTTCGCAAGCATCGTCGCAGGTGTCGAGCAAGGCCGTGCGACCTACATCAATGTGCGCCGGTTCCTCACCTACCACCTCACCGACAACGTCGCCGAACTCACCCCCTTCCTCGTCTGGGCGCTTTCCGGCGACCAGTTCCCGCTCGCCCTCGGGGTGCTGCAGATCCTCGCGCTCGATCTCGGCACCGACACATTCTCCGCTGTCGCGCTCGGCGCGGAAGCTCCCGCGAAGCACCTGCTCGACGGACCACCGGTGAGCGGCCGGCTCATGAACGGGACGGTGCTCCGACGGGCGTTCGGCGTGCTCGGGCCGTTGGAAGCGCTGCTCAGCATGACCGCATTCCTCGTGTCGCTCGCGACATTCGGATGGGTGCCGGGCGGAGTGTTCCCGGCAGGCCAGGAACTGGCGTCGGCCTCCGGTGCCGCGTTCATCACGGTCGTGTTCGCCCAAGCAGCGAACGCCTTCGCCTGCCGGTCCTCCACCCACTGGCCGGGAGCGCTCGGCTGGGGCACCAACCACCTGCTGCTCGGTGCGGTGGCAGCCGGGATCGCATTCTCGCTCCTGACCCTCTGGGTCACCCCCATCGCCGCGCTGCTCGGGCAGGCGAGCCCGCCCACGGCGGGGTGGCTCGTCGCGTTCGCCGCGATCCCGACGCTCCTCGGCGTCGACGCACTGGAGAAGCGTTTGCATCTTCGCTGGATGCCGCGCGTTGCATCGCGATGATGCGGCCCAGCCCTTTCGCACGTTGGAGGTTGGCGTAGGGTCGGACCATGAACGGGGATGAGGGCGCCAGGCCGGCAACGACCCACGTCGATCGTTACCTCCAGATCGCGGCGGCGTTCCGTCGCCATGGGCTCGGCTTCGCCGCGGGTCTTCTGGGACTCGATCGCATGATGCCCCGCGGTCACGGCGGAGCTGCCGATGCCGCGATGCGCGCAACCGCCGAGTCACCGGCGCATCTGCGGGCCGCACTCGAGGAGCTCGGCCCCACGTTCATCAAGCTCGGACAGCTGCTCTCCACGAGGTCGGACCTGCTTCCACCAGCGTTCGTCACCGAGCTCGCGAGGCTCCAGGATGCTGCGCCGCCGGTGGCGGTCGAGGAGATCCGCGCGGTGATCCGGAGCGAGCTCGGTGCGGAGCCCGAGAGCGTGTTCGCGTCGTTCGACGACCGACCGCTCGCATCCGCATCGATCGGGCAGGCCCATGCGGCTACTCTCACCGACGGGACACGCGTCGTGGTCAAGGTCAGGAGGCCCGGTGCGGTCTCCCAGGTGCAGATGGACCTCGAGATCATGCAGAATCTGGCGATGCGCGCGACGCGAGCGTGGGAGTTCGCACGGGATTTCGATGCCGTGGGCATCGTCGACGAGTTCGCCTCGACCATCCGCGCGGAGCTCGACTATCTCGAGGAGGGCCGGAACGCCGAACGATTCGCGCGGGACTTCGAGGACGACCCCAGTGTGGTCATCCCTCGCGTCATCTGGGATCACACCACGTCGCGAGTCCTGACCCTCGAACGGATGGGCGGGATGAACGTCGCCGATACCGTCGCGCTCGACGAGGCCGGAGTCGACCGCCATCTCCTCGCCCGACGTGGCGCCGACATCGTGCTGAAGATGATCTTCGAGAACCGATTCCTTCACGCCGACCTCCACCCCGGGAACCTGTTCATCCACCGCGATGGCACGATCGCGCTGGTCGATTTCGGCATGGTCGGCGTGATCGGGGAGGAGTTGCGCGAACACCTGAGCCACCTCTTCATCGCCATGGTCCGCGGCGACGTCGGCCTGCTCGCGTCAGCGCTGATCGAAGTCTCGGTCACTGGCGCTTCCGTCGATCGCATGACGCTCCGCGATGACCTGCGGCCGTTCCTCGTTCGCTACCGTCTCCGGTCGGTTCGCCAGACACCGTTCGCCAGGATGATGGCGGACCTGTTCGCGATCCTGCGAGACAATCGCGTCCGGCTGCCACGCGAGATGATCCTGCTGTTCAAGGCGCTGCTGCTCATCGAAGCGCTCGCCATGCGGCTCGATCCGGACTTCCGCCTCGGAGACGCGCTCGAACCGTATGCGGAACGCCTTTCGTGGGAGCGGCTCCGCGCATCGGTCATCGCGAAGCGCCTGGTCAAGGCCTCCGTCGACGTCGGCGAACTCGCGCTCGATCTTCCCGGCATCGTCCGCCGACTGGTCGATGCAGCTGACACGACGGGCATCCAGGTGCACCTTCGAGCCGCCGAGCTCGAGCCGCTGGTCGGGCGTGCCGAGCGAATCGGGAACCGGCTCGTGGCCGGCATGATCGGCGCCGCTCTGATCTCCGGCATCGGCGGACTGGTGGCCAGCGAACGGCGATGGCGCTCCTGGGAGGGCGCGATGGTGGGCGCCGGGCTCGGAGCGATCGGAACCCTCGGCGCGTACCTGACGTGGACCGCCCGGCGCCGCCGGCTGCGCTGACATCACGCCGTCACGGATGCCTCCACCTGGCATGTGGCCTTCGCCCCTTCGATGCTCGCGGCCGACCACCATGGGTGACTCGTACATGCGCATGCCGTGTGCTCGACACCCTCGGTAGCGGGCTCAAGCGACAGCTGGAAGACGGAAGCTCCGCTCGTCGCCGGTGGCGAGTTCGTGCTCCATGCCCTCGACGACGATGCGGATGGGGGCGGCCTCCCCCTCGGCCGAGATGATGCGCAGCTCCTCCTGCGTGACGGTCACGCTGAGCGCCTGGTCTCGGTAGGCGAGGTGGAACGTGACGGAGCCGATCTCGCTGGGCAGTAACGGGTGGAACCACAGCCGATCGCCGCGCATCTCGAGCCCGAGATAGCAGCGCGTGACGAGATCGACCGATCCGGCCATGGCGGCAATGTGCACACCTTGGCGCGTGGTGCCGTGCTGGATGTCGTCGAGGTCGCTGCGGAGCGCCTGCGTGAGGAACCCCCATGAGCGCGCGCGATCCCGTCGCGCCTCGAGCCACGAGTGCACGACGTTCGAGAGCGTCGATCCATAGGTGGAAGTCACCGAATAGCGCTCCACCGTTCGCACGACCGCATCGGCCGGCAGGTCGTAGCCCATGTCGGCCAGGATTCCCCGCAGCTCCTCGGCCGAGAAGAGGTACAGCAGCATCAGCGCGTCGGGCTGCTTCGACACCTGGTATCGGTTCGTCGTGTCATCGTCAGCATTGAGGATGAGGTCGAGCCGTCCGATGTCCGCGTACCTCCGTCGGTACGCGTCGAGGTCGATGGGCTCGAGGTCCTCGTAGCCGTCGAATTGCGAGAGCGTGCCGTCGTCGTTGAACACGACGGTGAGTCGGCGCGCGATGCGCTCCCACTCTTCGGGCTCGCCGGGCATGATGTCGAGCCGCTTCCAGTCGAGACCGCCCGGATGCCGCCGCAGCACGTCGACCGTGGCGATAGCTCTTCGCAGCACCCACGCCGTCATCACATTCGTGTACACGTTGTCGCGCACGCCCTCGCCGGGCCGGTCGAGGTAGCCGTCATGAAACTCGTCAGGACCCATGACGTGGTCGATCGAGTACCGGTCGCGCGCAGGATCGTAGACCGCGAGCGACGCGAAGAACCGGGCGACCTCGATGATGAGGTCGGCGCCATCCTGCAGTATGAACTGGGTGTCCCCAGTGGATTCGTAGTACTGCCATGCGCTGAACGCGACCGCGAGTCCCACGTGACGCTGGAGCGACGAGTGGTCGGGCATCCACTGCTCGTTCAACGGGTTGAACAGCCGTCTCGGGGTGACGTCGTCGCCCGCGATGCCGCTCTGCCACGGGAACATCGCGCCGTCATGGCCGGCCCGAGCAGCCGCCGCACGCGCTGCACCGAGGCGACGGTGCCGGTAGGCGAGCAATGCTGAGGTCAGTCTGGGCCGGCGCAGCGTGATGAACGGGTATACGAACAGTTCGTCCCAGAACACGTGGCCGTCATACGCCTCACCGTGCAGGCCGCGAGCCGGAACTCCAGCATCGAGATCGGCGTCCACGGCATTGAGTGTCTGCAGCACATGGAACGCGTTGAAGTGCAACGCGAGAGCCTCCTTCCCCGCGGGCCGCAGTTCCACTGCGAACTCGAGCCAAAGACGTTCCCACGCCTGCGTGTGGGCGATCAGCAGTTGGTCGAAGGATGCCGCATGCGCGATCCCGTCCGCGGCGGCTTCGGCCGGCGTGAGCACTGCCCGGTCTCGAGAGGTGCTGACGTGCACCACCTTCTCGATCACGAGTGGAACGCCGACCGCGGCATCGGTGGTGAACTCGTGCATCACTGCCCCGCCCGAGTCTGCGTCGAACCGGCGCGTCGGTCGAATCTCGGATTCGCCGAGCCGCGCCGTGGTGCGGGCGGCTGTGGCGATCCGGACATTCGACCGTTTCGTCTCCGCTTCGAGCAGCACCGTGTCCGGTGCCTGTTCGCGCAGCACGGTGGGGCGCAAGTGCCGATGCGTGCCCGGCGAATGGCCCGGCACGTTCGAGTTCGCGACCCGGCCGTCGATGCCCGTCCGCACCGTGACGGGGCCCGACCAGTTCGCGGGCAGGATCGACACCCGCAGTGCTGCGAGCCGTGGCGTCGCCTGGGAGACGAACCGATCGCTGCGCACCTCGGTCACCCGGCCGAAGGGATCGCGCACGGCGACGCTCCTCGTCAGGATGCCGTGGCGCACGTCGAGCTCCTGGTGGAACTCGAGCAGGTCGGTGTTCTCGAGCGGGTCGAGACCGAACCAGTCGTCACCTCCGAGGCGGATCCGAACGGGCAGCCAGTTCGGTGCGTTGACCATTTCCTCGTCGGGCATCGCGACGCCGCCGACCATCCAGTCGACCACGTCGTAGACGCCCGCGAAGTACGTCCCCGGGTAGTGCGTGTCGTCGGCGACGGCCTCCTCAGCGGCTCCGCGCGTGCCCCAATAGCCGTTTGCGAGCGTACAGAGCGCTTCCCGCTTCCCTTCCTCCGCAGGCACGTACTCGTCGAACGCCACGACCCATGTGTCGGCAGCGTCGGATGGATGGTCCGGATGTCGGACCCCGCAGAGGAGCCCGTTGAGGAGGCCGGAGTCTGCCATTCCTCCACGGTACGCAGCGGCATCCGCCGAATGACCAAGGTATGCCGTGCGCCTCAACTCCTCCTCAATCGCGGTACAGCCCTCCTCGAGACGTGAATCGTCGAGAGCATCACTTCGAGTCTTCCTTCGTGTCTTTCGCAGGGGAGATCGTGATCTTCCGGGCGGCCGGGAGTGCCTTGAACGGCACCGTGACCTTCAGCACGCCACTGGTGAAGGTGGCCGAGACCTGGTCCTCGTCGGCCTGTTCAGGAAGTGCGATACGACGGTAGTAGCTCGCGCTGCTCTCGCGCACGACGTACCTCTTTCCCTTGTCTTCCTCCTTCTCGTGCTTCTCCGCCTGAATGACCAGTACGCCCTGGTCGACGTCGACGCTGATGTCCGACTCGTGGAATCCGGGAAGGTTCGCTTCGACTGTGAGCTGCGAGTCATCCTCTGTGTAGACGTCCGTGATCGGCATCATCTTGCGACTTGGGCTGAAGAGACCCTCGGAGAAGAGTTGCTCCTTCAATGCGGTGAGTTCGGCGAACGGATCGAACCGAACGAGGTTGCGTGCCATGATCGTTCCTCTCGAGTTTCACGCGGAGCGTGCTGACGTCGGCGACGTTACAGCTCAGGTGTTCCTGCACGAGGGTCGAACGTCCCATCGTCCGTGCCGGCCCGTCCCACCGGCTTCCGGCGTGTGCGGACACAGGTCGCCCACGTGGTCTTCGGCCGAGTGGTCGAGCAGCCGCGCGCGGCGGTCGCTTCCTCACCCGCGTCGACGAGTTGCTGCAGAAACCGGAGCAGGCTGCTCGATGTCCTGGCGCGGCCGAGTCTCAGATGGCGACCCAGCCCCCGTCGCTCGCCAGCACGACGCCGGATACGTTGAGCGAATCATCGCTGAGCAGCCAACAGATCGCCGCGGCCAATTGCTCGGCCGTGGCGATTGGAGGCACGTTGACCTGCATGAAGGGTCCGAGGCGTTCGCCGGCGAACTGCGACTTGAAGGGTGCCTCGATATTGGTGGCGACGCCGCCTGGCGCGACGGCGTTGCACCGGATCCCCTTGGGCGTATAGAAGAACGCAGTGCTCTTGGTGTATCCGTTGAGCGCATGCTTCGACGTCGTGTAGGTGGTTCCTGCGGCTGATCCGCGTAGACCGGCCTCTGAGCTGACGTTGACGATCGAACCGGAGCCGGCCTCGAGCATGAGCGGAAGGACGGCCCTGGTGAGCCTCATGACGGCAGTGAGGTTGACGTTCAGCACCCGCTCCCACGTGGCATCGTCGATTTCGGCGGATGGAAGGAAGCCGTCCATGATTCCGGCGACGTTCGCAAGCGCGTCGACCCGCCCGGCTGCCGCAGCGACGACTGCCTGTACCGTCTCCTCTGAGCTGATGTCCCCGTCGACGGTCACGAGTCGTTCGCTGAAGCGGGCGTTGCGGAGTTCCTCCAGCCTCTCGGTGACAACGTCGGTGGCGATGACCCGTGCGCCTTCCTGTAGCAGGCGTACGGCGGTCGCTCTGCCGATGCCGGAGCCGGCGCCCGTCACGATCGCGGTCTGACCGGCGAACCGGTCGGGAACAAACGAGTCGGTCATGATCTTCTCTCTCCGCACCGTTCCATCTCGCATCTCTACCTCTCCATTGGACTTCGTCGGAGCCGTGATGCGCGGGCCGAAGGTCCCGCCGCCGGCGAATGGCTCCGGGTGAGGCTCCCGATCGGCATCGACGCCCTCGACGACCGAATTCAACTCTGATGCGACCCGAACCGGCCAGCTGAGCCGACCGCCCACGGCGCGGGTCGAAAGACCCAAGGGGTGGCGCCACCGAGTGCTTGACTCCGACAAAGCGACCGAGAGGAGGTCGAGCCATGATGTGGGACTACGGCTACGGCATGTGGTGGATGTGGATCCCGGGCCTTCTGCTGGCTCTGCTCATCATCGGCGGCATCGGCGGCATCGCCGCATTGATCGTGATGGTGGTCCGCTCGACTGGCTCATCGACGCGCCCGCCAGACACGAAACGGCCAGACACTGATCCTGCTCGTCGCATCCTGGAGGAACGACTCGCCCGCGGCGAGATCACGCCCGAGCAGTACCGAGAACTTCGTTCATCCCTCGATGAAGGTCGGCACCTCTAGCGCACGATGTGAGTCGACGGTTGACGCGGACACTCCTCACAACCCGTTCGAGAAGGCCCTCGGTGTGAGCACCTGCGCACAGACGCCGTCCCGCGTCGGCGCCGCACGATCCGCGCCGTCGCGACGGCGCGGATACGCGTCCGCACTGGCCTGCTGGCCGCGATGATCGGGTCGCGCTGTTCTCCAGTTCCCGCCATCACCGTGCAGTACGGTCTGCACGGGCGGCGGTCAGGTGGGGTACGACGCGTTACCGGAACTTCGCGTGAATGACCGGAGGTGGGCTCCAAGCCGGCGAGGAGCCGCTCGAACACGCTCACCACATTGGACTCATCCTCGGCGGTGATGGCTGCACTGAGGTCGGTGATGTCCTTCTCCTCGATCAGGATGCCGACCTGGATCGCTTCGTCGAGGCTCGTCGAGCCGCGCGCGACCGACTGGTCATGCAGGGACTGCGGGTCCGGATCGGCGAATACGCCGACCTCCGCCGAGCGCGGATCGTCGATGCCGCGATCGCCGAGGAGCGGCGCGACCGGGCTCAGGTGGGTGGTCTCGCTCCCGGCGATGTTCGCGAAGATGCCGGTGCCCCACTCTTCACCGAGCGTGACGTAGACGTCGTGAGCGAGTCTCTTCTCCTCCATGAGGAAGACCAGGGCGGTGGTCGTGTCGTATGGTGCGACGGCTTCGGGCTCGGGCGTGTCGGCCGTCGGAGGTGCCTTGGAGGGCATCGTTGCGATCGTCGCGGCCGCGACATCCGGACTCTCGATGAAGAGCACGCCCAGTCCGACGCTGCAGAGTGCGAGCTGGATCTCGGCGCTGACGCCGAGGAAACCCATCGCGGTACAGGAGACGAAGGCCAGCACGAGACCGATGATCCAGGTGAGCTTCTGTTGCTCGCCGACCCATTCGGGTCGCTGGCGTCGCACGATGAGCGACCCGATGACCAGGCGCGGCATGTACCGCGCTCCCACGAACAGCCGCATCGACATGTCGAACAGGAACGTCATGCCGAACGCTTGCAGGGGCTGCAACTCACCGGTCAGCGCCGGGCGTCGCCATGGGTCGTCACCTCACCGGGAGAACAGGCGCGAGAAGAAGCCCGACTCTTTCGCGTGGCCCTCGCAGCGCTGGCTGCGCGGAATGCCTCGCATGACCTCGTCGACATGCTGGCCGCAGCCGGCCCAGGTTGTCTTTCCGCACCTACGACAGGTGACTGCACTGCACATGGATGGTTCTCCTCGGGTTGGGGTTCGGGGGCGGGTCAGTGCGCTCAGCGCTGGGTGTGGCTACCGTCGCACCACTGTGCGGCGGGGACGACTTGCTTCACATCGTCGACGTGCTGGCCACAGCCGGACCAGGTCGTCTTTCCGCAGGTGCACGGGACGGGGCTGCACATGATGGGCTCTCCTCAGGGGTGTGTGGTGTGGTGGACGGCCTAGGCGACGAGTGCAGGAACCGCCGAGCGGGCCCTCGTGCCGGCGATCCAGGTCAGGTAGCCGCCGTCGAGGTTCACGGATTCGTGGCCGAGCTGGGCGAGCAGTCGCACGGCGGTGTGGCCGCGCTGGCCGACCTTGCAGTGCACGATGAGGCGTCCCTCGGGCAGCTCATCCGTCCGCGATCGGATCTCGTCGAGCGGGATGTTGACCGAGCCCGGGATAGCACCGTCGGCGTGTTCTCCCGCAGTGCGCACGTCGACGAGGGTCGCACCCGCGTCGCGTTCGGCCTCCAGCTCATGCCACTGGATCGAGGGGGTGAGGCCCTCGGCCGCGTTGAGTGCGACATAGCCGAGCATGTTGACCGGATCCTTCGCCGAGGAGTACTGCGGCGCGTACGCCAGCTCGAGGTCGGCGAGCTCGGAGGCTCTGATACCGCCGGTCATTGCCGTGGCGATCACGTCGATGCGCTTGTCGACTCCGTCGCCACCGACGCCCTGAGCGCCGAGGATCTCATCGGTCGTGGCGTCCACCACAAGCTTGAGCGACATCGACTCCGCACCGGGGTAATAGCCGGTGTGAGAGGCCGGGTGAGTGTGGAAGACGCGGATGTCGCGGCCGATGCGCCGGAGCAGCTTCTCGTTCCAGCCAGTCGCCGCGATGGTGAGGCCCATGACGCCGACGACGGCGGTGCCGAGCGCGTCGCGCACGTGGATCGTCTTGCCTGTGATCGCGTCGGCGACGAGGCGTCCGTGGCGGTTGGCGAGCCCGGCGAGGGCGACGAGGCGCTGCTCACCCGAGATGGCGTCGGTCTTCTCGACCGCGTCACCGATCGCGTAGATGTGCGGGTCGCTCGTGCGCAGCTGGTCGCCGACCCGGATGCCGCCACGCTCGCCGATCTCGAGGCCGGCGGCCGTGGCGAGCGACGAGTCGGGTCGCACGCCGATCGAGGCGAGCACGAACTCGGCGGGGACCACCTCGCCGTCGGAGAGCACCGCGGTGTCGGTGCCGAGCTCGGTGACCTGCGTGCCGAGACGCACGTCAACGCCCGCGGCGCGGAGTCGCTCCGCGACGGGGCCGGCCATCTCGGGGTCGAGGGGTGGCAGCACCTGATCGCCGAGCTCGACGAGGGTCACGGCGAGGCCGCGGTGCACGAGGTTCTCGACCATCTCGAGACCGATGAATCCCGCGCCGATGACCAGCGCGCTGTTCGGAGCGACGGTGAGCTCGGCCATCGCGGCGTCGACGTCGTCGATGTCGCGGAGCGTGAGCATGCGATCGCCGCCGGGGATGTGGGGACGCACTGGCGTCGCCCCGGGCGAGAGCACGAGCGCGTCGTAGGCCTCATCGGTCTCCTCCCCCGTCGTGAGGTCGCGGACCCGAACCGTCTTGGCGTCGCGGTCGATGGAAACGGCCTCGGTACGCACGCGCACGTCGAGTTTGAACCGGCTGCCGAGCGACGCGGGGGTCTGCAGGAGCAGGGTGTCGCGCCGCTCGATGACGCCGCCGAGGTAGTACGGAAGTCCGCAGTTCGCGAACGAGACATGGCCACCGCGCTCGAGCACCGTGATCCGGGCGTTCTCGTCGAGCCGGCGCAGGCGGGTGGCAGCGGACATGCCGCCGGCGACTCCGCCGATGATGAGGTAGCGCTTCTGGGTCATGAGACCATCGTAGGGATACCCGGGGGGTATTGTCAAAATACCCCAGGGGTATTCACTGGCTCGTCTTCCGGGCGGCACGTCAACCCGTGCGGATCGTGCCCATCATGCCGAGATCCTCATGGTCGAGGATGTGGCAGTGATACACCGCCTTGCCGGTAAGACCCTCGAATGCGATCCGTACGACCGTGCGGCCGCGGGCCGGCACCGGAACCACGTCGCGCCAGTCGATGCCCTCGACGGGCCGCCCGGCTACCTCGAGGAGCTGCATGGGCCAGGCATGCAGATGGAACGGATGGTCCATCGGGCTTTGGTTCACGATTGCCCATTCCTCGAGCGACCCGCGCAAGACCTCGGTGTCGATGCGATCGTGGTCCGATGCGATCGTGGTTGAAATCGCGGCCGTCGATCGTGAAGTCCATGCCGCCGCCGCCCGGCCCCATCACGAGGGTGATGGTCCGCGCTCCGGTCATCTGCTCGGCGCGGAGGTCCCTCGTCGTCGGGAGCGGAACAGTGAGTGGGGAAGCGGTGACCGGCTCACCCGCCACCACCAGAGTGAGGAGGTCTGCGCCAGACGTCGCACTTGAGGGACTCCCGAGCATCCCCAATGCTGCCGCGATCGAACGGCAGTGCCTGAAGCACGCTGGTCCCCCCGCACGGCCGTCATCATGACGTCCGCGCGATTGCCGGGTGCGAGCACGATCTCGTCGACGTCCTGGGGCTCTGCGTAGCGGCCGGTGTCGACACCGAGCAGCTGCATCCGCTGCCCGTCGAGGCGAAGCCGCAGGTAGCGCGAGCTGCACGCGTTGATGATGCGCCAGCGTTGCCGCTCCCCCGGCCTCGCGATCAGCGTCGCACCCACCTGGCCGTTGACCATGACCAGGCCGCCCTCTCGCCCCAGCGTGCGCTCGCCGGCGGATGCCACGTGCACGTCGGCGCCGTCGAACGCGATGTCGGAGATCATGAGCAGCCGCTCCCCCGCGGCCGCGACGGGCTCCTCGTCGTCTACGATGATCGCGCCGTACAGGCCCGCGAAGAGCTGCTCTGCGGAGTCGCCGTGGTGATGCGGTGATACCAGAACACCCCGGGCGGGTGGTCCAGCTCGCTTCGGAACGTCAGGGCGATCCGATCGCCGGGCCGAATCCGCAGTGTGGGACCCGGGAGGCTGCCGTTGAACGTCGACGCCCGCACCTGCCGACCCGCTACCACGACGTCTGTCAGTGCAGCGGCGAGGGTCAGCTCGAGGAGGCCGTCCGAACTCTGGAGCACTTCGGGCTCGGTGAGGGTGCCGAAGTCCTCGAGCTGCGGCGATGGGTTGAGCGAGGGGCTCGCCTCGGGGGTCGCCCCCGCCGGGGCTTCGGGTTCATTGCGCCCCCGGCTCCGAAGCCAGAGACCGCCCCCAGCGAGAGCCGCCGCGCCAACACCGCCCAGGACGAGCGCGTTGCGGCGGGTGATTCCCCGACTGCCACGTCCAGCGCTCGGCGTCGGGTGCTCGTCGACCATGACATCACCTCCACTGGGAGACTATGGTCGCCCCCAAGGAACGCTCGGGACCTTCGCCTCGCGCTCCCGGTCGCACGTAGTGCCCTCGAGATCGCCGGCATCTCGACGTTTCGCGCTCGATCATCGCGGCGCGAGGTCGCCGCCTAGGAAGCCGGCTCCGGTGCACTCTTCACCGATCAGTTTCGACGGCGCCCGTCTCGACCGCCGTTTCGCAGTAATACCCCAGGGGTATCTCTGCTAGCGTGGGTGACTCGCCTCCACCCTCACCCAAGGAATCGCCGCCATGAAGCCCCTCTCCCGCATCCTTGCCCCACTCGCCGTCGCGTTCACGGTGGTGTTCGGTGCCGCCGCCTGCGCCCCGACCGCAGAGGCGATCGACGTGTCATCCGACACCGTCACCATCGACGTGCGCACACCCGCCGAGTATGCCGACGGCCACCTTGACGGGGCCGTCAACATCGACGTGCAGTCGCCCGAATTCGGCACGCTCCTGTCCGCGTTGCCCACCGACGGCGAGTACGTCGTGTACTGCCGGTCGGGCAACCGCTCGGCCGCCGCGATCGAGCGCATGGAAACCCTCGGGTTCACGTCACTCGTGAACGCCGGCGGGGTGGAGGCCGCGTCGAGCGCGACCGGCATCCCGGTCGTCAAGTGATCCGCGTGCCGCTCGCTGAGCTGCGGGCCTGGCCCGCTTCGCGCCGCCCGATCGCCGTCGCCGCGGGAATCGGGGCGGCCGCGATACTCGTCGCGACCGGGAGCCTGGTGACCTCCTCGGCAAGGGTGCCGTGGTGGACATGGCCGGTGATCGCGGTCGGCGCGGTGCTGCTCGGACTCGTCATCGCCACCTTCCGCGCCGCGCCCATCGGCGCCGAACCCGTGGTCTGCGACCTGCGCTGGCCGGTGTTCGGCCTCGTGGGGCTGTCCCTCGCGACCGAGCAGGTCAGCGCCGTGCCGATGATCGACCCGCTCGTGCGCCCGGTCGTCGCACTCGCCGCACTCGTCGTGCTGGTCTACGGGCTCGTCGACCGGACGTCCCGTGAGCGCCGCATGATCGCGGAGCGGCGCCGCCTCGAGGCCGGCGGCGAGTCGGACGAGGGTCTCACCTGCACCACGTGCCGACCCCTCTTCCCTGCGCACCGTGATGCCGCAGCTCCGACGGCGGCAGACGACGTCACGCGTCGCTGACGGCGAACTCCCCGAGGGCCTGCACGCCGCCGGCACGATAGCTCTGCCACTCCCGGCTCTCGCCCGCCCCGGGCATGGGTCGCCGCTCCCAGTCGGTACGCAGTCGAGCCGCGGCATCCGTGATCTGTTCCTCGGTGGACTCGGCGTCGACCCGGCGCAGCAATTCGCCCAGCCCTGCGATCCGCCCCTCATGGAACTTGGCGGCGGGATACGATCGGCCGTCCTTCGCGATGGCGCACGCCGTGGTGTCGCCGAGGAGCATCGACATCTCCTCCGCGGCCGCGAGACGGCGGCGCTTCATCTCCGTACGGTCGATCACTTCGCTCGTCATCTCCTGCTTGGTCGCGATCTGCATGTGCACGTCAAGATCTCGATGCGGGTCGACGACGATCGCCTCGCGATTCGCCTGGCGGCCGGTAGGTGACTCGCCTGATCGAGATCGTCGGCGTGGATGTGCTCCAACAGCCGGTTCGGGTCACGCCGTGGCCTGGCTGGATTCACGCTCCGTGATCTGGCGCCGCACGCTATCCATGTCCAGTGCGCGCGCACCTTCGACCAGCTGCTCCAGTTGCGGCCCGCGTAACGCACCCGGTTGGGAGAAGACCAGGATGCCGTCGCGGAAGGCCATCAGGGTCGGGATCGACGAGATCCGGAAGGCCGCGGCGAGTTCCTGCTCCGCCTCGGTGTCGACTTTGCCGAACACGATGTCGGGATTGTGTCGGGCGGCTTCCTCGAAAACCGGGGCGAACGCCCGACAGGGGCCGCACCATGCCGCCCAGAAGTCGACGAATACGATGCCATCGCCCGAGACGATCTGCTCGAGGTTGTGGCTGGTGAGTGTCACTGTGGTCATGGCCTGGCCCCTCCTATCGGCCGAACAAGCGGGCGAAGGAACCCCCACGGTTCTGCGTGGCTGCGTCGATCTGCGCCTGGGTGTGTGCGCCGCTGCACCAAGCGGATGCCGGCACCGTGCGCCGCACATCCTGCACGTGCTGGCCGCAGCCCGCCCAGGTGGTCTTGCCGCACACGCGGCATTTCACTGCTCGGCACAAAACGTCTTCCTCTCACCGATCTCTCACCTCAAGGATACCCCCTGGGTATTTCTCACTATACTGGTGGGAGTATGCTCGATGTTAAATCCATCCATGAAGGGCTTCCTGATGACGAATGCGACCTCCTCGGCTGCAGTGCACGACGCTGACGCTCAGCGCAAGATCGTGAATCGTCTGCGCAGAGCCCAGGGGCAACTCGCAGCGGTCATCACGGCAGTGGAGAACGACGCCCCCTGCCGCGATGTCGCGCAACAGCTCGCGGCAGTGTCGAAGGCCCTCGACCGAGCCGGCTTCCTCGTGATCTCCACCGCGCTGAAGGACTGCCTCGCCAACCCCGATGCGGAGGGCATCCCGCAGCCCGAGGAACTGGAGAAGCTCTTCCTGTCACTTGCCTGACCGGGCAGCGACCCGGCGCGCAACACGCGCGTAACACGCGCGGGACACCGAGCAAGCCTCGCAATGCTCGTTCGCGGCGATTCTGCGTGCTCGGCCCGATGCACTCAACCTGCGGGCGAAGTGTTCTCCGACTCGCCTGTCTCAGATGACTCGGGTCGACTCGTCACGCTTCCGGCAGCTGGTTCGTGGCCAGGCAGATACGGGGAGGGCTCCGGTTCGTGGTGGCGCATGGATTGCACCACCAGGATGACGATCCCGACGGTGATAACCGCGAACGAGGCCCAGATGTTCGCCGGGATGCCAAGCGGTGCGTCGCTGGTCGGGTCGATCCGGATGGCCTCCAGCCCACTGCGGCCGAGCCCGTACCAGATGAAGTAGATGGCGAGGCTGCGACCCCATCCCAACGTGAAACGTCTCTCGAGCAGCACTATGACCCCAGCACCGCAGAGGTTCCAGATCATCTCGTACAGGAACAGCGGGTGGAACAAGGCTATTCGTAGGCGGCGAAGGCCGCGCTGTGATCGTTCGGCGATAGTTGGAGTCGGAAGCCGAGCACATATGCCTCGACCATCGCCAACGCAGACCCGTGGCCGGCAAGCAGCGACTCGTCAACGAGTCGGAACAGGCCGCCTGAGCTGGGCTCATCGCCGGAGCTCGGTGTCGGGGTGGAAATGTCCAGTCCGAATCACCTTCGCACTTGAGTGCGGCGCCCCCGCCGGTTGGCCTAACAGTAGGGCCGCGCATGGAGGGCCCAAGGTCCCGGTCGCCGGTACACCTTGTGCGTACCGTCAACCTTGCTGGGCTGTGCACGACGACGTGCTCGCGAGGCGGAAGACTTCAAGGGGGAATCGTGGACGAGCGGGCGATGGACGTGCTGGTGGCGGGCTACCAGGACATCGCGACGGCGCAGCGGGACTTCGACGGGCTCGTCGAGCTCGTGAAGGCGAAGAGCGTGAAGATCGAGGGCGCGATCCTCGTGAAGCACGATGTCGACGGCGAGGTCACGATCGCCGACACGGGCGATCACCTCGGGCGAAAGGGCGCGGGATGGGGGGCCGGGGTCGGCCTCGCGGTCGGACTGTTCGCACCGGCCCTGCTCCCGGCGATCGCCGTGGGCGCGGCGGGTGGCGCGTTGGCGGGCGTCTTCACCGACCACCGGCTCAAGAGCGGGATCGCGGAGAGCATCGGCGCCAACTTGCCGCCCGGGCGGGCGGGCGTCATCGCCGTCTTCGACGACGGGTACCGACTCGCAGTCGAGCAGGCGCTGCCGGGTTCGCCCGCGAAATCCATCGCGCAGTCCGACAGCCACAGCTTCGGCCAGTTGAAGGAGTCGCTCGCGGAGGCCGCGGGGAAGTTCGCGCCGGACCGCACGGTGCTGCCGCTGAAGGACCCGGCGTTCGGCGGCACCATCGGGCGCACCATCGACCAGGCGGTCGCCGACTGGACCATCGTCGGCACGCCGAAGCCGCCCGCCGGCGCGCCCAACGTGCTCGTCGTGCTCATCGACGACGCCGGCTTCGGCAACCCCAGCACCTTCGGCGGGCCGATCGCCACGCCGAATATGACGCGTGTGCAGCAGATGGGCCTCACCTACAACCGCTTCCACGTCACCGCGATCTGCTCGCCGACCCGCGCCGCCCTGCTCACGGGGCGCAACCAGCACCGCGTCGGGTTCGGCTCGATCGCCGAGTACCCGGGACCTTTCCCGGGTTACACTGCCGCGGTGCCGAAGAGCTGTGCACCCGTGGCCCGCGTGCTCAAGGACAACGGCTACGTGACGGGCGGGTTCGGCAAGTGGCACCTCACGCCCGACAACGTGCAGGGCGCGGCCGGCCCGTTCGACCGCTGGCCGGGTGGATGGGGGTTCGACCACTGGTGGGGGTTCCTGAGCGGCGCGGCGGGCCAGTACGACCCGATCATCACGCAGGACAACTCGACGCTCGGCGTTCCCGAAGGCGAGGACGGGAAGCAGTACTACTTCCCCGACGACATCACTGACAAGGCCGTCGAATGGCTGCACTCCGTTCGCGCGCAGGATGCGGCCAAGCCGTGGTTCATGTACTACTCGACCGGGTGCGCGCACGCGCCGCATCACGTCGACACGGAGTGGGCCGACAAGTACAAGGGGAAGTTCGACGCCGGTTGGGACGAGTACCGGAAGACCGTGTTCGAGCGGCAGAAGGAGCTCGGCGTGGTCCCGCAGGATGCCGAACTCACCGAGCGCCCCGACCTGTTCCCGGCGTGGGACAGCCTCACCGAGGTCGAGCAGCGCCTCTACGTGCGCCAGATGGAGGTGTTCGCCGGGTACTCCGAGAACGCCGACTGGAACGTCGGCCGGCTGCTCGACTCGATCGAGGAGATGGGCGACCTCGACAACACACTGGTCTTCTACATCTGGGGCGACAACGGCGCAAGCATGGAGGGCACGATCACCGGCTCGTTCAACGAGCTCACCTTCCTCAACGGCGTCCCGCTGACTCCCGAGCAGCAGCTCGTACTCATCGACCAGTACGGCGGCATCGACGCGCTCGGCGGTGTTGACACCGCGCCGCACTACGCCGCAGCCTGGGGCTGGGCCGGCAACACGCCGTTCCAGTGGGGCAAGCAGACGGGCAGCCACCTCGGCGGCACCCGCAATCCGATGGTCGTCGCGTGGCCCGACCGGATTCCGGGTGGCGGGGAGCTGCGCTCGCAGTTCACGCACTGCATCGACATCGGGCCGACGATCCTCGAGGCCGTCGGCCTCCCCGAGGCCACGTACGTCGACGGCATCGAGCAGGAGCCCATGGACGGCACGAGCTTCCTCCACACGTTCGAGGCCGCCGATGCCGAGGAACGGCATACGGTGCAGTACTTCGAGTCCATGGGCAACCGCGCGATCTACCGGGACGGCTGGTGGGCGTGCGCCCGCCTCGACCGGATCCCGTGGGACTTCTCGCCGGCGACGATCGCGAGGCTCGCGCCGGGTGTCTACGACCCCGAGCAGGACACGTGGGAGCTCTACTACTTGCCCGACGACTTCAGCCAGGCGCACGACCTCGCGGCTGAGCAGCCCGAGAAGCTCGTCGAGCTGCAGGAGCTCTTCTGGCAGGAGGCCGAGCGCAACAAGGCCCTTCCGCTGCTCGGCGGCATGTCCGTCTTCTTCGGCATCCTGCCGCCGTTGCCGACGACGACGCGGTTCACGTTCTACGGCGACGTGCAGAACGTACAGCGCGGCATGATCCCGCGCATCTACGGGCGGTCGTACGCGATCGAGGCCGACCTGCTCGTGCCCGCCAGCGGCGCCCAGGGCGTGATCGTCGCGAACGCCGACTCGATCGGCGGCTTCGCGCTGTGGGTCGACGAGGGCGGGCTGCTGCACCACACCTACTCGATGCTCGGAGTCGAGACGTACCGGCAGGTGTCGACCGAGTCGATCCCGAGCGGTGCGGTGGCCGTGCGCATGCAGTTCGACGCAGACGAGAACAAGACCGGCAGCGGCGGGGTCGTCTCCTTGTACGTGAACGGAGGCAGGATCGGCGAGGGACGCCTCGACCGCACCGTCCCCCTCGCGTTCTCGTCGTACGCCGGCATGGACGTGGGCCGCGACAACGGACTCGTGGTCGACGAGGCCTACAAGCAGCTCGCCCCTTACGCGTTCACGGGCGAGGTGCGCAAGGTCGTCTTCGACCTGAAGCCCGCGTCGCACTCGGTCGAGCAGCAGCTCCACCACGCAGCCAGGGCGACCGGCGTCGGCGCCGGCGCGGCGGGCTAGCGTGTTCCGCGACGCCCGGGGCGGTGGAACAGCAGGATTGCGCTGAGGAACAAGCCCACGCAGGGAAGTGCCGAGGGGTCCACTGACGCTCGCCCCAAGCGACGAGGAGAACCAGGGCGACGAGGTATCCGAGGTAGAACACCCAGCGAGGTACCGATGAGGCCTCAGCCCGACGGTGCTCACCGAGAGGGTGAAGACCGCCGCCATTCGCATTGAAGACACCGAGATGAGCGTCTCGGCGCTGGTGCGACCGAACGCCCAGACGTCGGCGTCGGCGTTCGGGCTGGCGACCATCTCCATCATGCTGACCGACGTCACGGCACCCATGAACACCATGCCGAGGAACAGCGGTCCGCTGCCGAGAAAGACGGTCGAGAACAGGCGGTCCTCGACCTCGGCCAACTGCTCCCGCACTACCCCGATGAACCACAGGAACGCGATACCGGCGAAGGGCACCAGTCCGAGACCCCACGTGATGAGGGTCCTCCGCCCGGCATCTGACCGGAACGCCTCGAACCCGCCTTCGGCGGCCGCGAGGCGCATCAGCGTCATCGCCGTCATGAGCAGAATGGCGAACGCGATCCCCGCGATCGCCGCCCCCTCTCCGGGATCGCCAAAAGGGAGGGGAAGGAACCGGCGAACCGGTGGTCGCAGCGTGCTCGTCTACAGGCATGTATCCGATCTCACCGTTCTCCAGCAGCCGGAGGCGCGGCACCGTCCGGGCCACGCGCCGGATGATGACGACGAGGGAGCCCGCGAACGGCCATGTCGGCGACTGTGCCGCCCGGCTCCGGCCCACGTGCTGCATTCGCACGGGCGTACCGCGCGGCGAGGGGTGCGGCGCTGGCGCCGTGCGCGATGACGCTCAGGAACACGGTCGCCGCGATGATCGTCACGGCGAGCCCGGCATCCGTTTCGCCGAGCTCCTCCAGCGCGAGCAGGGCGAACACCAGCGATGCGAGGCCCCTCGGACCGAACCATCCCACGAACAACACCGTGTTGCGGTCCAGACCCGACCCGATCGTCGCGATCGCGACCGGGAGCATCCGCACCACGGTGAGGCTCATGACCGCGTAGAGGACCAGGACCGGGCTGAGTCGGTCCAGGAGGATCGGGATGGCGATCGCGCCGAAGGCCAGCCACACCAGCAGCGAGACCAGGCCGCTGGCCTGCTCGAGGAACACCAGCTCCGCCCGGCCGCGACGACCTGCGGTCGCGCCGAATGCCAGCCCGCCGCAGAACGCCGCGACGAACCCGTTGCCGCCGACCACGACGGCCAGCAAGTAGGAGATGAGGGCGAGCGCCAAGACGGCAATCCCTGCGAAGTCCTCGGCGACCCATCCATTGCGGCGCGTCAGGCGCAACAGGTACCCGCCCGCTCCCCCGACCACGACGCCGACGAGCGCACCAATCGCGAGCTGCACCAGCGCCGCTCCCAGGCCCACTGCACCCTCCGCGCCCTCGACGGCTGCCGCGCCGGCGATAGCGAACATCACGACGGGAGTCGCGATGCCGTCGTTGAGGCCACTCTCGACGGTGATCAGCCGTCGGATCCGCGACGGCACGGCCGGGTTCGTCACGACGGGCACGCCGAGCGCCGCATCGGTGGGGGCCAACGCCGCGGCGACCAGCAGCGCGAGCCAGCCATCGAGTTCCGGGAAGAACCACTTCGCCAGGCCCCACCCAGCCAGGATGGTGAGCGGCAGGCCGATGCCGAGCAACCGAAAACACCGGCCGAGGTCGGCACGGAGGTCCTGGATACGCACCCGTGCGGCATCGGAGAAGAGCACCCAGACCAGCGCGATCTCGACTAGCGGCTTCAGCGTCTGGGGAGCCGCGGCAGCATCCACAATGCCGAGGCCGACTAGGCCCGCGCCGAGGACGGTGAAGACGATCGGGGCGGCGAGGTCAGCCCGTTCGAACCGTGCCGCGACTGTTCCCCAGAGGAAGACCGCCGCCAGCACCAGCAGCGCCGCCACCGCATCCATTCCGACCTGCCCCACCGCGTGGTCGCCGCGACCGCCCGACACCATGCCAGCTCGCGATTTCCAGCGTGTCCAACGGTGAACCCAAGGGAAGGGTCCAAGGTCCCGTCATGAGCTTTCACCCCTGACCTCAGGTGTCTGGCGCACTGGGACTCGGAGGGACCCGAAGCCGCCCGAGTCCTCCTAGCCGGTTCATCCACGATCCTCATCGACTGGCTGAACCGGTTCCGCGCCGATGGCCCCACGATCGCGCTCGCGTGGTCCTCCAGAGGGCAGCTCAAGGTCCTTTCCGCGATCAACTCGTGTGTCAGAGCGAGCCGCAAGGACGGGTCAAGCCCCGGGTAGTGGTGTACTGGCCGGTGATCCTTCTGCTGTTGGTTAGGCGCTGAGTTCGAGGACGGGCTGGTCGGTTACCTCCGTTCCTGTGTCGCGGACGAGACTGAGGCGGCTCTTGGCGAGGATGTCTAGGCCGAGGTAGCGGCGGCCTTCGGCCCATTCGTCGGTCTGAATCGCCCCGGGTTTAGTGGAGGGCGAGTTCTCCCAGTGCCGGCCGGCTCTGGGAGTTGATCTCACGGTAGTACTCGTTCTCCTTCTCGATGGGTGTGAGGTATCCGATCGATGAGTGCAGCCGGTTCTCGTTGAACCAGTGCACCCAGGAGAGCGTGGCGAGTTCGAGCTCGTCGGCGGTGCGGAACGGGCCGTCGATCTTCACGCACTCGGTCTTGTAGAGCCCCACGACGGTTTCTGCGAGTGCGTTGTCGTAGCTGTCGCCGACGGTGCCGATTGACGCGATCGCGCCGACGTCAGCGAGTCGTTCGGAGTAACGCAGCGCGGTGTATTGCGACCCGGCGTCCGAATGTTGGATGACACCTGTGACGTCTTCACCGGCTTCGTCCCGGATCCAGAGCGCCATCTCCAGTGCGTCCAGCGGCAGATCGGTCGGCATCCGGTCCATGGTCCGCCACCCGACGATCCGTCGCGAGAATACGTCAGTCACGAACGCGGTGAACGCCATCCCCGACCACGTTGGAACAAACGCCATCCCCGACCACGTTGGAACATAGGTGAAGTCGACCACCCAGAGTTCATTCGGTCGATCCGCGCTGAAGCAGCGTTGCACGTGATCCGGTGGACGGAAGGCAGCGCCGTCAGCTTTCGTGGTGATGAACTGCTTCCCGCGCCGGATCCCACGCAGCCCCTGCTGCCGCATCAAGCGTTCGACCGTACATCGGGCGGCGACGATGCCCTCGCGACGCAGCAGCCGCCAGACCTTGCGGGCTCCGCTGATCCCACGGCCCAGCCTGCGATCCCAGAACACCCGCTCGATCTGGACGATCAACCCCGCGTCGCTCTCGGCACGAGCTGAGGCTGGCCGGGTCTTGAAGGCGTAGTAACCGGACGGAGCGATCGGCACGGCGTGCTCGGTGAGCACGCGGCAGATCGGCTCGACCCCGAACCGGTCACGATGATCGTCGATGAACTGAACTACCACGGCAGTCGCGGGTCGAGCTCCCGCGCGAAGAACGAGGAAGCCGCCAACAGAATCTCGTTGGCACGCTTCAACTCGCGCACTTCGGCCTCGAGTGCTTTGATGCGCTGCGCTTCGTTCGTCGTGGTTCCGGGGCGTTCGCCCGCGTCGATCGCGGCCTGCTTGCACCAGCCACGCAGTGTGTCGGGATTGACCCCGACACGCTGCCCGATCCGGACCACCGCCGCGTTCAACGACAGCTCCGGATCTTCCTTCCTGGCCTCGGCAACAAGCCGCATCGCCCGCTCACGAAGCTCCGGCGGGTACTTCCTCGGTGCTGGCATGATCATCATCCTCTCGGGGAATCAGACCCTCCACTAAACCCGGGGCGATTCAGATACCCCGATCGTGCTGACGAACGCGCCGACGAGATCCGACTCGAACAAGCCAAGCTCGGCGTCCCCGTCAGCCTGACGACCGCCGAAGTTCGACGCACCGGCCACCGCGCCGAAGCCCGCGAACCGATCCCTGTCAGTGCAACAGTCCGATACCGATTCGTCTACGAGGAACCACGAACGGTCGAAGGCCAGGCGATGGCCTGGACTCGGGGTGCGGTGCTCGTGAAGTACCCCGATCCAATGACGCACCAGGATCAGTTCGTCTGGGTGTACGCGAACGCGGTCACGAGACGCGCTTAGCTGAGGTCTGGCGGAATAGCTGTCGATCGACCCTCAGAGCCTGTATCCGGATCTTCGCCCTCAGGTTGCAAGCCTCCCGGCGCCAACCGCTGCAAGACCTGCGCCGGCAGCGGACTCACCCGCCGGTTGGGCTCGGCATAGTGCAGCTTCGTCGTCGACGTCGACGTATGCCCCAACTGATCCGCGGCGGCCTGGATTCCAAGCTCGTGCGCGAGGAGCGTCGCGCCCGTGCGCCGGAAGGCGTGCGGGCTGATCTTCAGATCCCCCAGACCCGCTTCTTCCAGAATCAGCCGGAAAGTGCGGCGCACGTTGTAGGGCGCGAGCGGCGTCCCGTTCCGTGTGAAGAACAGCAGATGCTCATCAACTTCACGCTCGTCATCGGGAATGAGCGCGAGTCGGCGGCGAACGACCTCAGCAGCGAACGCCGGCACCGCGATCGCGCGATTGGACTCGTGCGTCTTCGGGTGCGATTGACGACTCACCCCCGCACCCTTGCGCCAGACGATGGTGCCGGCGACTCGGACGGTCGGCGGGTCCACCGTCATGTCGACATCGCATTTCCTGAGCGCGAGCGCCTCGCCGATCCGGGTCGCGGTGCCGAGCATGATCTCGATCACATCACGCACCTGCCCGTCTGGTTTGGTACCCATTCGCCCGACGCCGTGGTTGCGTGCGGCGAGCCGGATCGCTGCGATCTGCTCAGTAGTGAGTGCCTTCGGCGTTCGCTTGGGCCGCTTCATCTGCGCGGTTTCCTTGATCGGATTCGTCGCGATCACGCCGTGCCGCACCGCGAACCCGAGAATCATGCTGAGGATCGTCTTCGACTGCTTTGCTCGCGAATACGACGTCGCGCGCTGGGTCTTGAGAAAGCGGTCGATCCTGGCGACAGTGAGCTCTCGCACCGTGAAGCTCTCGAAGGCCGGCATCACCCAGAGCCGAAGCGCTCGTTCATATGTATCCTTCGTGCTTTCGGACCGGTCAAGGTCCAAGCGCAGGTCTTCCACCCATGCGGCCGCGAGTTCTGCGAACGGCGAATCGGCTCGGACGCCGTCTTGCCCGCCGCTCACCTTCATTCGGTTCGCGAGTTCGAGTTTCAACGCGGTCTCCGCGCCGCTGCGACTCTTCGCCGTCGCCGTCACCTTCCGCGACTGGCCATCCCAGTCACGGAAGCGTGTCGTGGCCCTGAACCGTCCGGGCGTGTACTCCGTCGTCGTGATCGATCCGAACGTGCCGACGGGCTGGCGTGGTCGCCCCGCCATCAGCGCGCGTCCAATCCGATGCTCAACGCATGCTCGGGCTCGTGCAGGTCGTCCAACCACCGCAGCACATCGGAGACACGGAACCGCATCTCCCGCCCGACTCGAATGCCGGCGGGTCCCCGGCCGTCGGTGCGCAGATCGTAGATCGCCTGCACATGCACGCCGAGGTACTCGGCGAGCTCGCTCGTGGTCAGTACCGGCTCGAGACCGAGCCCCGTGAATCGTTCAGTGTCCATGCACGACAGGTGCGCGCCGCGCCCCGCGAATCCGAGATGCGTCCAGATGAATCGACGCCGATCGACAGCCTCGCGCAGACCGCCCGAGGCGGGTCGAGATTGAGCGCGAGCAACCGATGAGTCGGTCCGAAGCGCGATCTCGCACGCGCATTTGTGGTGAATAAATGGAGAGTCACTCAAGTCTCTGCCCTTTCAATAGGACAAGAAGACCTGATCAGACCATTTTCACCGTAGGGCGGACGGGACTTGAACCCGTGACCGATGGATTATGAGTCCACTGCTCTGACCAGCTGAGCTACCGCCCCGCGCGTCGGGTCATTCCGAGGTACTGGCCGACGCGGTGTCGGTGACCGGGTCGGTCACCGGCTTCCCACGATACAGACTCTCGAACGTCGAGATCGTGCGCTGGATGTCGTGCGCGGCGATGAGTCTGAGCGAGCCCTCTTTGAGGGAACGGTATTCAGAGGGCGACGCCTCGAGCACGACGCGCAGCTTGGCGGCGAGATCTTCGGCGCTGCCCGGCTCGAAGAGGTAGCCGTTCTCGCCATCGTGCACGAGGTGCGGCAGCGCCATCGCGTTGGCCGCCACGACCGGCAGCGCAGACGCCATGGCCTCCATCGTGACGATGCTCTGCAGTTCGGCGATCGACGGCATGGCCAGCACCGAGGCGCGGTGATACGCCTCGCGAAGCTGCTCGTCGGTCACATACCCGGTGAACGTCACCCGGTCGGCGATGCCGAGCTCGACCGCCATGTGTTCGAGGTGCTTCTTCTGGTCGCCGCCGCCGACGATCTCGACCTTCGCGTCGAGCTCCTTCGGCAGCAGCGTGAGCGCTCGCAGCAGCACGTCGATCTGCTTCTCGCCGGTGACTCGACCGACGAAGAGGATGCGGTTCTCGGTGCGCGGCTCCCAGCTGGGCGAGTACTTGTGCGCGTCGATACCGCACGAGATCGCGTGCACGCCGACGAGGCCGGTGTGCTTCTCGAGGAACTGCGCCGCCTTGCGGGTCGGCGTCGTCACAGACTCGGCACGTCCGAAGGTGCGGCGTGCTGCCTTCCAGGCGAGGCCCACGGCCCACTCCTGCCAGGCGGTCGGCAGCAGGGTGAACTCGAGCATGTTCTCGGGCATGAAGTGGTTCGTGCCGACGATGCGGATGCCGCGTTTCTGGGCTTCGATCGACAGGCCGCGGCCGGTGATGATGTGCGACTGGAAGTGCACGACATCGGGCTTGACCTGGTCGATCACGCGGGCGCTGTTCTGCTTGATGCGCCACGGCAGGGCGAAGCGCAGCCAGTCGTGCGGGTACCAGCGCCAGCTGAGCAGGCGGTGCGCGGTGATCTCCTGACCCTCGTGCACCTCCTTCCAGGTGCCGTGCTTGCGGTTGCCCGCCGGGGCCATGACGTGCACGTCGTGGCCGCGCTCGGCGAGGCCGGCCGCGAGACGCTCGGCGAATCGGGCGGCGCCGTTGACGTCGGGGGCGAAGGTGTCGGCGCCGATCAGAACCGTGAGCGGTCGCTCGTTCTCAGCACGGGCGATGCCGGGCGTACTCGCACCGGGGGTGTCAGACACGTGGGGTTGTTCCTCACCATTCAAGGGATCGAGGGCGATCGGCCCTCATCGGGGCGCCGCAGCAGGGCGGTCGGCGCACGGACTGAATCCGACGATAGTCTACGCAGCCCGGCTCACCCATCCCTGCGCTCGCATGTCGTCGCCGCGACATCCACTCTGCTCAGCAGTGCGGCAGCGGCCTCACAGGCGAGTCTGCGGGTGATTGCGGGCCAATTGGAAGACGCCCAGCACGGCGACGACACCGGCGACGATGAACACTCCGATCGCCCACGGCGGCGCCTGCGAGGCCTCGCCGAGCACGACGATGCCGATCGCGACGGCGACCATCGGGTCGACGACCGTGAGCCCCGCGATGACGAGGTCGGGCGGGCCCGAAGCGTACGCGTTCTGCACGAAGTACGCGCCGAGGGCCGACGCGCCCAGCAGGCCGATCACGCAGAGGGCGGTGAGCCACTCGAACTCCCCCTGTTCGACCCGCCCGATCACGACCTTGGCCAGTGTGGCCACGAAGCCGTAGAGCACGCCGGCCATGATGACGTAGAAGATCGCGCGAATGCGGTGGCGGAGCATCGCGAAGGTGAGGCCGGCGAGGGCCAGCACCACCGCGAGGATGATCAGGATCGTGATGAGCTGCTTGTCGGTCACGGGTTTGTCGACCGCGGTGAACGCGGCGACGCCGACGAAGAGGAACACGCCGCCCACGCACATCACGATCGCCCAGATCGACTTGGCGTTCAGCTTCACGTGATTGATGCGCGAGTTGAGGATCGAGGTGATGACGAGCGCGATCGCACCGAGCGGTTGCACGACGATGAGCGGTGCGAAGTAGAGGCTCGACAGCTGGAAGACGATCGCGAGGCCGAGCATGACCGTGCCGATGACCCACGACGGCCGCGCCAGCAGCAGCGCGAGCTGCTTGACGTTCAGCCCCTTGCCGAAGCTGTCGACGGTGTGGGACTCGACCTTGACCACGCCCCGATGCTGGAACTGCGCCCCGAGCGAGAGGAAGACGGCGCCGATGAGCGCGAGTGGGATGCCGATGAACTGCCTGGGGTCGAGCGCGATCTGCTCGGTGAGGTCGCTCAAGTCCGGATCCACGCATCGACCCTACCCGTTCTGCGGCGGATATCCTTGCCGAATGGCCGTGCTCCCCATTCGAATCACCGGCGACCCGGTGCTGCATTCCCCCGCCCTCCCGATCGCCGACATCGACGACGAGATCCGCTCCCTCGTCGCCGACATGTTCGAGACGATGGACGCCGCGCCCGGCGTGGGTCTGGCCGGCCCGCAGGTCGGTGCGGGGCTGCGGCTGTTCACGTACGCATGGGTCGACGAGAACGACACGCGCTGGCGCGGCGTCGCGATCAACCCCGAGCTGTGGATCTCGCCGCCGCCCGCCGGCGAGCCCGACATCGACGAGGAGGAGGGTTGCCTCTCCTTCCCCGGCGAGCGGTTCGGCCTGCGGCGGGCCGAGCGCGCGATCCTGCGGGCGACCGACCTCGACGGCGAACGATTCGAGATCGAGGCCGAAGGATGGCTCGCGCGCATCTTCCAGCACGAGTACGACCACCTCGACGGCACGCTCTACACCGACCGTCTCGGTGAGCGCGATCAGCGCATCGTCGCGAAGATCACCCGCAAACTCGGTTGGGGCAAGCCCGGCCAGCAGTGGATGCCGGGCGTCGACGACCTCGACGCCTGAGCGGCCCGCCGGAGGCGAACGAACGCCAGGCATCGAGAGCGCAGAGTGGATGCCGCGTGGCGCGGGGCTTCACGCGAACGCGCGTATGCCCGCGGCGACGAGCGCGCCGATCGCCACGACGATGACGAACGGCACCCGGAGCGCGTAGAGCGCCGCCGCGACGATCAGGGCGGGCACGCGCGCGTCGACCACGATCTCTTGACCGACGCCGAGCGTCTGCACGGCGATGAGTGCGGCGAGCAACGCCACGGTGAGCAGGTCGGCGATGCGGGCGGGGCGCTCGCGTTCGAGGAAGCCGGCCGGCACGAAGTGGCCGACGAGCTTGAGCGCGAGCGTGGCGGCCGAGGCGATGAGGATGATGTGCCAGGAGGTCATGCGGCTCGCCTCCGCTCGAAGAGGTCGAACCAGCCGACGACGACGGCGACGAGTGCCGCGACGAGCACCGGCAGCCCCGGCATCAGCACCGGCGTGGCGAGGGTCGCGACGACCGCCGCAGCGACCGCCACCGCGCCCGCCTGGAATCGCTTGAGTCTGGGCCACAGCAACCCGAGGAATGCGGCGGCGGCTGCGGCATCCAACCCCCATGCCCTCGTGTCGCCGATGGCGTCGCCGATGAGTGCGCCGGCGAGCGTGGTCAGGTTCCACCCGATGAAGATCGTGATGCCGGTCGCCCAGAAGCCGACACGGGCAGCGCGGTCGTTCGTCTGCGCGAGGGCGACCGCGGTCGACTCGTCGATCGTGATCCAGGCGGCGGCGATGCGGCGCCAGGTGCTGCCGCGCCCGGTCGCCGGGTCGACGACGTCGACGATCGGCTTCATGCGCATGCCGTAGACGACGTTGCGGATACCGAGCATCGCGGCGGTGGCGATCGCGGAGCCGCCGGCGGCGACTCCCCCGCTCGCGAGCACGCCGACGAGGGCGAACTGCGATCCGCCGGTGAACATCACGAGGCTGAGGAAGCAGGTCTGCCAGATGTCGAGTCCCGCAGCGACCGCGAGTGCGCCGAAGGAGACGCCGTAGATCGCGGTCGCGACCCCCACCGCGAGGCTGTCGCGGATCGCCGATGAACGGCCCACCTTCGCCTCGCGGGCGTCACTGTCACCGTCACCGTCACCGTCACCGTCGGCGAGCGGCGCGTCGGCGGCGGTGCGTTCGTTCACGGGCTCTCCTGTTCCGCCCTCCACACTAACCGGGCGCCGCGGCATCCCACGCCCGGAAGGGACGGCCCGACCCCGCCCCAGTCATGGGGCGGGGTCGGTGCAGTTCAGCCCGCGTCTACGAGGCCTGCAGCGCCTTCGCCTTGAGCGCGTCGTACTCGGCCTGCGTGATCGCACCGCTGTCGAGCAGTTGCTTGCCCTTCTCGATCTCCGTCGCCGACGACGAAGCAGAGCCGGCGACGCTTCGGATGTAGTCGGCGCTCGCCGCCTGCGAGTCGGCCATTCTGGCGGCATTGCGTTCGGCCATGCCGCGGCCGCGCGCGATCAGGTAGATGAACGCCGCGAGGAAGGGCAGGAACACGAGGAACAGCACCCAGAGCGCCTTCGCCCACCCGTTCAGGGTGTGGTCTCTGAAGATGTCCACGATGACCGTGATGAAGATCCAGATGCACGCGATCACCACGTAGAACCAGAAGAGCCAGACAAGGAAGTCCCAGAAGCTGTTCATATCGACGGCCTTTCGTTTCGTGAACGCGCGTTGACCGCGCCTGCTCCGGAGGCTATGACCGTGCCCGACCGCTCGCATCATTCGATTCGCGTGAATCGCTGGGCCGCTGCGGGTTTGCCGCCATCGGGGGCCGAGAACGCAGAAGCCCCGTGTTCTCTCGGAACACGGGGCTCGTCGCTCCCCCACTTGGACTCGAACCAAGAACCTACCGGTTAACAGCCGATTGCTCTGCCAATTGAGCTATGGAGGATCGCTTGTTCAGCGATGGATACTCTAGCAAAAGGTTCGCCCGACTCCCAATTCGAGGTCGCCTCGACAACGCCGAACGGGTCGGCCGACCGGCTCGCCGTCAGTATCCCGCGATCGGATCGATGCGGCCCTCGAAGTCGCCGTCGCCGAGCAGGGCCCGCACGTTCGCCGCGATGCGCTCGGCGAAGAGCGGCACCGTCATGTCGTCGGTGTCGGCGACGTGCGGCGTCACGATGCAATTGGGCGCTCGCCAGAGCGGATGCCCCGTGGGCAGCGGTTCGGGGTCGGTGACATCGAGCCCCGCTCCGCCGAGACGGCCCGACTCGAGCGCGGCGACCAGCGCCTCGGTGTCGAGGAGTCCGCCGCGGGCGACGTTGACGAGCACGGCGCTCCGGGGCATCCTGGCCAGCTCCGCCGCGCCGATCAGCCCGCGCGATTCGTCGGTCAGCGCCGCCGCGAGCACGACGACGTCGGCGTCGCCGAGCACCTCGCCGAGACGTGCGGTCGACACGGTGCGTTCGGCGCCGACGACGGGCTCTGCGCTGCGCCGCACGACGGTCACGTGGGTGCCGAACGGAGCGAGCAGCCGCAGCAGTTCGACGGCGATGCCGCCCGCGCCCACGACGACGACGTTCGCGCCGTAGAGCGTGCGG
This sequence comes from Agromyces sp. NPDC055520, assembly GCF_053619715.1. Lineage (NCBI taxonomy): Bacteria > Bacillati > Actinomycetota > Actinomycetes > Micrococcales > Microbacteriaceae > Agromyces > Agromyces sp. NPDC055520. The sequence goes on from NZ_JBSHJY010000005.1 coordinate 32,563, forward strand.
CCGAGTTCGTCGGTGTGCCACGAGGTCGCACGGGTGCGCCGCGGGATCTCGCGCAGCACCGCGAGCACGAGCATGAGCGCGTGCTCGGCGACGGGCTGCGCGTAGGCGCCTTTCGCGCTCGTCCAGACCCTGCCGTCGCCGCTCGCCCGTTCGATGAGTCCGGCGAACGCGTCGACGCCCGCCCACGGCAGCTGCACCCACGCGATCGAGGGATGCTCGGCCAGCGCTCGGTCGAGCTCTTCACCGCCGGATGCCGCGGACCACACGAGTCCGCGGGTCGCGGGACTCAACGGGGCGACGACTCCCCCGGCCCGCTCGACCGCATCGACGAACGCCGGCTCGGCCTCGGGCAGGATCGCGACCGGCCCGGGTTCGATGGGGCTCGGTTCGGCGCGCTGCGATCCAGAAGCGCCCCGAACGACGCGGTGTCGCGCGCGCGGCACGGACGCCGCGGCATCCGTCATACCGAAGGACCCATGTCGAGGTCGTCGATGACCGCGTGACCGGCATCGAGCGCGCCGGCGAGTGCCATGACATAGGGGTCGCGCGGGTCGTCGAGCACCTCGTCGATCGTGCCGATCGCCACGAGACGGCCCCGGTCGAGCACGGCGATGCGCTCGGCCGTGCTGCGCAGCACGGGCAGGTCGTGGCTGATGATGATCGCCGAGAAGGTGTGCTCGTGGCGGAGCTCGCCGATCAGCTGCGCCACGACATCGCGCACCGTGAGATCGATGCCCGCCGTGGGCTCGTCGGCGATGAGCACGGACGGCCCGAGCACGAGCGCGCGTGCGAGCGCGACCCGCTGACGCTGCCCGCCCGACAGCTCGTACGGGTACATGTCGAGCTTGCCGAGCGGCAGACGCACGCCGTCGAGCATCGTGGCGACCCGGGTCGCGAGGGCCCGCGCGTTGTACCGGTGATCGCGCTCGAGGATCGGCTCGCCGATGATCTCTGCGACGGTGCGGTCGGCGGGCAGGGTCGACGCCGCATCCTGCGGGAGGTAGCCGACATGGAACCGGTACTCGGGCAGCCGCCGCTTCGAGATGCTGCGCAGCGACTGGCCGAGCACGGTGGCATCGCCGCCCGTGACGACCGGCCGTCCATCGGCCGAGCGATGCTCGAACGCCGCACCCGAGAGCAGCTTCGCGAGCGTGCTCTTGCCGCTGCCGGCGCTGCCGAGCAGTCCGAGCACCTCGCCCGGCGCGACCGAGAGGGTCAGACCGTGCAGGGCGACGTGCGCCGGGCTCGGCCCCTTCGCCGGGTACTCGATCGAGAGATCGTCGAGCACGATCGGGTACCCGTGCGCCGCGCCATGCATCACCCGGCCTCCCGAAGCCTGCGGAGTTCTTCGCGTCGCTCGGCCTGCGCCACCGGATCGGGCACGGGCAGCGATGCGAGAAGCCGCTGCGTGTACGGGTCGCTCGGCGCACCGAGCACCTCGGCGCCGGTGCCCTCTTCGACGAGCGCGCCGCGGTAGAGCACCGCGATGCGGTCGGCGAGGATGTCGACGACGGCGAGGTCGTGGCTGATGAAGAGTGAGGCGAAGCCGAACTCCTTCTGCAGCTCGGCGAAGAGTTCGAGCACGCGAGCCTGCACCGAGACGTCGAGCGCCGAGGTCGGCTCGTCGGCGATCAGCAACTCGGGCTCGAGCGCGAGTGCCCGCGCGAGGCTCGCCCGCTGTCGCTGACCGCCCGAGAGCTCGTGCGGGTACCGATCGCCGTAGGCCTTCGGCAGCTGCACCGCCTCGAGCAACTCGTCGACGCGCGCACGCGCTTCGCCGGGGTTCGACGCCCGACCATGGATGACGAGCGGCTCGGCGACGCACTCGGCGATTGTCAGCAGCGGGTTGAAGCTCGAGGCCGGGTCTTGGAAGACGAACCCGATGCGACTGCGCAGCGGGCGGAACTCGCGCTCGCGCATGCCGTTCATCTCGTGGCCGAGCACGCGCAGCGAACCACCCGTGACCTTCGTCAGCCCCGCGATCGCACGGCCGATGGTGGTCTTGCCCGAACCCGACTCCCCCACGAGCCCGAGCACTTCGCCCGGGCGGATCACGAAGTCGACGCCGCCGACGGCCTGGAACCCCGGACGCCCGAAGCGGCCCGGGTAGACGATCTCGAGACCGGATGCCTCGACGACGGGCGCCTGCTCGACCCAATCGGCCGGTCGCTGCGCAGCACGTTCGATCGCGCTCGCCGTGCCCGTGCCGACATACGGCACCGCGGCGAGGAGCGCCTTGGTGTACTCGGCCTGGGGCGAGGCGAAGAGCGTCTTGGCATCGGCCTCTTCGACCAGCTTGCCCTGGTACATCACGGCCACGCGGTCGGCGAGGTCGGCGACGACGCCCATGTTGTGGGTGATGAGCACGATGCCCATGCCGAACTCGTCGCGGCAGCGGCGCAGCAGGTCGAGGATCTCGGCCTGCACCGTCACGTCGAGCGCCGTCGTCGGTTCGTCGGCGACGATGAGTCCGGGGTCGAGTACGAGCGCCATCGCGATGACGATGCGCTGCTTCTGGCCGCCCGAGAACTGGTGCGGGTAGTGGTCGATGCGATGCTCGGGGTCGGGGATGCCGACGCGACCGAGGATCTCGATCGCCTTGGCACGCGCCCGCTTCTGGGAGATCGAGGTGTGGGCGCGGAGCCCCTCGATGATCTGCCAGCCGACGGTGTACACGGGGTTCAGCGCCGTCGAGGGCTCCTGGAAGACCATTGCGACATCCGTGCCCCTGACCGCGCGGAGCTGCTTCTTCGAGAGCGCCACGACGTCGCTCTCGGACGTGCCCGCCTTGTTCGAGAGGATGACGGCGCCGCTCGCGGTGGCCGTCTCGGGAAGGAGGCCGAGGATGGTCTTCGCCGTGACGGTCTTGCCGCTGCCGGACTCGCCGACGATCGCGAGCACCTCGCCGCGCTCGACCTTCAGTGAGACGCCGTCGACGGCTTTGACCGCACCCGCGTCGGTCGCGAACGAGACGCCGAGTCCTTCGATGCTGACGACCGTGCTCATGACCGGACCTCGATTCCGTGCTCGTCGAATGTTTCGCCGTCTTCGAGTCCGGCGAGGCCTCCGGGTCCGGCGACGAGTGTGCCACCGGGCACGACGGAGGTCTCCGCCACCTCGCCCGAGGCTTGCGCCACCCGGCGACGGCCGCGCAGTCGCGGGTCGGCGAGGTCGTTCAAGCTCTCGCCGACGAGCGTGATGCCGAGCACCACGAGCACGATCGCGACACCCGGGTAGAGCGCCGTCCACCAGATGCCGCTCGAGACGTCGGACAGCGCCTTCTGCAGGTCGTAGCCCCATTCGGCGGCAGCCGTCGGCTCGATGCCGAAGCCGATGAAGCCGAGACCCGCGAGCGTCAGAATGGCCTCGGACGCGTTCAACGTGAAGATGAGCGGTAGCGTGCGGGTCGAGTTGCGCAGGACGTGCCGGAACATGACGCGGCTGTTGGAAGCACCGAGCACCTTCGCCGACTCGACATACGCCTCGGCCTTGATGCGCACCGTCTCTGCTCGGATCACGCGGAAGTACTGCGGGATGAACACGACCGTGATCGAGATGGCGGCTGCGAACACACCGCCCCAGAGGTTCGATTGACCTCCGGAGATCACGATCGCCATGACGATCGCGAGCAGCAACGACGGGAAGGCGTAGATGGCGTCGCACACGACGACGAGCACGCGGTCGAGCCAGCCGCCGTAGTAACCCGAGACGAGACCGAGCAGCACACCGGCGAAGAGCGAGAGGGTCACCGCGATGATGATGACGAGGATGGCGGTCTGCGCCCCCCACAGCACCCGGGAGAGCACGTCGTAGCCGCCGACCGTCGTGCCGAAGAGATGCTCGGCCGAGGGCGGCTGCTGGCTGCCGAACGGCCCTGCCGCGTCACGCAGCTGCGCGAAGCCGTACGGTGCGATGAACGGAGCGAAGATCGCGACGAACACGAAGATGCCAGTGAGCACGAGGCCCGCGATGAGCATTCCGCGCTGGAGGCCAACGCTCTGGCGCAGCTGGTGCACGACCGGAATGCGGTCGCGAAGGCGCCGCTTCGGCGCGCGGGTGACGATGTCGGTCGACATGTCAGTACCTCACCCTCGGGTCGATGAGCGCCGCGATGATGTCGACGATGAAGTTGGTCAGTGCGACGATCACCGCGAGCAGAGCGACGATGCCCTGCACGGCGACGAAGTCGCGAGCCTTGATGTACTCGACCAGCTGGAATCCGAGGCCGTTCCACTCGAACGTCGTCTCGGTGAGCACCGCGCCGCCGAGGAGCAGCGCGATCTGGAGTCCGATCACCGTGATGATCGGAATGAGTGCCGGGCGGTACGCGTGCTTGCGCACCAGTCGGTACTCGCTGACACCCCGGGAGCGCGCCGCATCGACGTAGTCGGTCGAGAGTGTGCCGATGACGTTGGTGCGAACAAGCCGGAGGAACACGCCGGCCGTCAGGAGGCCGAGCGCTATGGCGGGCAGCACCGCATGCGCGAGCACGTCGCCGAGCACCGCGGGGTTGCCCGTCATGATCGCGTCGATCGTGTACAGGCCGGTCTTGTTCGGGAGCAGCTGCATCTGCAACTGTGCACCGACCGAGGCGCGGCCGGCGACCGGCAACCAGCCGAGCCAGACCGAGAAGACGAGTTTCAGCAACAGACCGGAGAAGAACACCGGCGTGGCATAACAGAGGATCGCGAAGACGCGCAGCGCGGCATCCTGCCCTTTGTCGCGGAAGTACGCGGCGACGAGACCGAACGGGATGCCGATGACGAAGGCGACGATCAGCGCATAGAACGCGAGCTCGAGCGTCGCTGCGCCGTACGTGAAGAGAATCTCGGTGACCGGACGGTTGTCGGTGAGCGTGGTGCCGAAGTTGCCCGTGACGATCTGACCGAGGTATTCGAAGTACTGCACGAGGATCGGGCGATCGTAACCTGCGGCATGGATGCGTTCGGCGAGCTGATCGGCGGGGAGCTGTCCGCCGAGCTTCGCAGTGATCGGGTCACCGGTCGAGCGCATGAGCACGAAGACCAGGGTGACGAGGATGAACACCGTCGGGATGATGAGGAGGGCCCGCACGATGATGTACCGGCCGAGGCCGCCACCGGAGGACTTCGGTGGTCTCCGTCTTGCGGGGGACGCGCTACTGGCGGGCGCCGTCGTCGTTGAGGTCAATGTTCGCCAATCGGTGGGGCTCGAATGCGGATGGCCCGCTCCGGAGAGCAGGCCATCCGTTCATTGCGTAGAAGTGACTCTAGCCGTTCAGACGACTCAGCCCTTCGACAGTGCCGCGTAGCGGAACTTGAACGACGCGTCGAGCGTCTCGTCGGCGCCCGTCACATCGGTGCCCGTGATGGCGACCTGAGCACCCTGGAGGTACGGCACGGTCGACAGGTCGGCCGCCACCTTCTCCTGGATCGCCTCGATGTCGGCGGTGCGTGCGGCGGGGTCGGGCTCCGACGCCTGCTTGATGATCAGGTCGTTGACTTCCTGGTTCACGTAGTGGTTCGAGAGGAAGTTCTCGATCAGGAAGAACGGCGTGACGTAGTTATCGGCGTCCGAGTAGTCGGGGAACCAACCGAGCTGGTAGGCCGGGTACACGTCGGCGACGCGGTCCTTGGAGTACTGCACCCACTCGGTGGTCTGCAGGTTCACCGTGAACAGGCCGGTCGACTCGAGCTGGTCCTTGATGAGCGCGTACTCGTCGGCCGATGACGGGCCGTAGTGGTCGTTCGAGTACTGCAGGTTCAGCTCGACCGGCGTCGTCACACCGGCAGCCGTGAGACGCTCGGCCGCCTTGTCGGCGTCGGGCGCACCCTGGCCGTCGCCGTACATCTCGACGAGCGGCTCGACCGCACCTGCGATGCCCGCGGGCACGTAGGAGTACAGCGGCGTGTAGGTGCCCTTGTAGACCTGGTCGGCCAGCTCATCGCGGTCGATGAGGTCGGCGACCGCCTGACGAACGGCGAGGGCCTTGGCCGGGTCGGCCTCGGCCGTCTTCGCACCGTACGGCTGCGTGTCGAAGTTGAAGACGATGTAGCGGATCTCGCCGCCGGGACCCTCGACCACGTTGACCTTGTCGTTGCTCTTCAGGTCTTCGATGTCGGTCGCGGAGAGGCTGCGGTAGGCGACGTCGATGCCGCCCTCCTGCACGTCGAGCTTCAGGTTCGACGACTCGGCGTAGTACTTGAGGTTGACCGTGTCGGTCTTCGCCTCGGCGAGCAGACCCTTGTACTCGGGGTTCTTCTTGAACGAGATGAGCGTGTTGAAGTCGTAGCTCGTGATCATGTACGGACCGGCGAACGCGTTCGCCGCGACGATGTCGTCGTCGGGCGTGATCGCATCGGCGGAGAAGGTCTCTTCGTCGACGATGGCGCCCGGGAAGCTCGTGAGGATGAGCGGGAAGACCTGGTCGTTCTCGGCCTTCAGGTGGAACACGACGGTCGTGTCGTCGACGGCCTCGGTGCTCTCGAGGTTGTAGAGCAGGCTCGAAGCGCCGTTGGGGTCGGCGATCTTGAGCTGGCGGTCGAACGAGAACTTCACGTCGGACGCCGTCAAGTCGTTGCCGTTGGCCCACTTCAGTCCAGCAGGCAGCGTCACCGTGTATTCGGTCGGCGAGGTGAACTCAGCCGATTCGGCGAGGTCGGGCACGACGTCGGTGCTCTGGTAGTCGGTGTTCAGCAGGTACGGGAAGACCTGCGTCTGCACGGCGAGCGAACCGTTGTCGTACGAGCCGGCGGGGTCGAGCGCCGTCACCTTGTCGGTGGTGCCGACGGTGATCGAGCTGCCGGAGGCAGCGTCGGTGCCGCCGCCACCGGCTGAGCAGCCGGCGAGTGCGAGTGCTGCGACCGAGAGACCGGCCACCGCGACGACGCTGCGCCGCCCGTTCTTGGATGCGGATGTCATATCCGTCTACCTCTTCCTGTGGATTTCGGTTCGACCGCTGGAGGCGGCCGCCGAGTTGTTGTGATCGGTACGTCGAGTCCCATTCGCGGGTACGAACCGGGATCGCTCATCCTCCACCCGAATGCGGTGAACAGAGTTGCCTTTCCGCTCAGCTGCGTGCGGGGACACTTCAAGAAGTAGCACGGCGACCCTTGAGAAGAATGCAACGTTACCGGACTGTAATGCTCAGGAATTCTAATGAATAACGGTCGGAATCTCCCACCGGTTGAATTCGAGCGCGCCCTGTCGGTTCGTGTCCGGACGATGCAAGGATTCCCGGAACATCCCTGTGCCAGTGATGTCCATGCGACGGGGATGCATGCATGCGGGGCCGCATGACCCGCGAGACTCAATCTGGAGGTTGAAGTGTCACGACATGAACACCCACGCACGACACGGATGCGGCGAGCCGGTTTCGCCGTCGCCGCTTCCGCAGGCGTCATCATCCTCGCGGCCGCTTCGAACGGCACCGCGATGGCAGCACCCCCCGACTCGTTCGACCCCTCGGTCCTCGGCCCGGTCGACCCCCAGACCTGGGAGAACATGGACGACATGACCTGGGACGACTACGTCGACGTCCCAGGCACCGACTGGGCGAACGACCTCGAGGGATCGGCCCGGCAGTTCAACGGCGCGATCGTGCTCGTGGACTTCGAGAACCAGCCGTTCCTCGTCACGCAGCCCGAAGGAGCGCACGCGTTCGGCGACCCCTCGGGTCTCGCCAACGGCCTCGACCGCGAGGACGTGCCCGAGTTCTACCTCGACCTGCTCAACACGCCCAACGAACTGAACCACGGCCGCACCATCAATGAGTACTGGATGGAGCAGTCCGGCGGGCGACTCAGCGTGCAGATGGAGGCCTTCGGCCCGTACCAGCTGCCCGGCAATATCGAGGAATACGGCCTGAACGACTCGTTCAACCGGCCGAACGCCGCGTTCTGCCCCCAGGGCGAGACCTGCAACAAGAACATCCGCTCCGACGCGCTGCCCCTCTGGGGTGCGGACATCGGCAGTGACGACCCGCTGAAGGAGTTCGATCAGGTCTTCTACGTCACGGCCGGTCACGACGAGTCGTCGACGTGGGAGGAATTCGGGCAGATGCTGTTCGAGAACCCGGAAGACGTCACCGACGACTTCGGGCCGCCCCGCGACGAGAACGGAGTCGCGCTCGACCAGAACGGCGCGCCGATGGCCAACTGGGCGAAAACCCGCTACGTTCCGTGGACCTCGTGGGCGGCTGCCGTGAACCACTGGCCGAACGCCAACTTCGCCTCGGGCGGGCGAGCGGGCAACTCTACCCAGGGCGAGTCGTCGGGCATGGGAACCTATGCCCACGAGTTCTCGCACATCCTCGGCATCTCCGACAACTACGGGAACCCGTACGGCACCGAGGCCGACGACGGCGGGCCGCTCCGCGACACGAGCGGGCCGTTCGACGTGCTCGCGCGCGGCTCGTTCAACGGACCCGGCGGAACACACGAGCGTTGGAGCGTCCCCTCGGTCGCCGGCGGATCGCAGCCCGCAGGTGTCGCCCTGCGCAACCGCATCAAGCTCGGCATCATCGACCAGGCGAACTACCTCAACCTCCAGGAGACCGAACTGGATACGCTCGGTACCGTCGTCACGAACGTCGTCTCCCGTGCGGTCATGCGACCGGGCGAGCTGACCGGCATCAACCTCGTGTTCGACAAGCCGACCGCAGCCGCTGCGGATGACTCCACCGGAATCTGCACCCGAAGGGGGCAGTTCGACTGCGACGGCGGTTCGTTCGACAACTACACCGTCGAAGTCATCGACCGGATGGGCACCGACTCGTTCCAGCCCGACCACGGCGTGATGATCGCGAAGACGAAGAACGCGGATCGCAACCCGTTCATCTGGACCGTCGACGCGAACCCGCAGGACATCGCCACGGTCGACTACGTGCGCCCGGACGGAACGCCGATCATGATCACGCGCGGCGACCAGCGCCAGCTGAACGACGCGCTCTTCCACGCCGGCAACGACTCCGGCTCGGAGTACGAGTACGTCGACACGGCCAACGGGCTGCACTTCTACATCCTGAACATGCAGCGCGACGACGACGGCATCCTGTCGTATGACGTCGCGGTTCGCTCGACCGTCAGCGCGGGGCCCCAGGCTCGCGGCGTCGACCTCGGCAAGGCGGTCGTGAAGGGCAACCTCGCGTCACTGCACGGCCAGGCGGAGGCCAACGGCATCGCGATCGCTCAGTGCCAGGTGCCGCTGACGAACACCGGCGCCGCAGTCGCGGACGCGAAGGCGAACAGCGATGTCTTCCGCCTGACGACGTCGATCGCCGGCAACGGATGGTCCGTGAACACGCCCAGCAGCATCGTCTCCGCCACCGCCGGCGAGACGATCACCGTGCCGGTCTATGCATCGCGCGGGGCTGACGCCTCACGTGACGCCACTGTCACCGTCACGGCGACATCGGAGAACGATCCCTCAGCGACCGAGACGATCGCCTGCGAGCTCGACGCTCCGGGCAAGGCTCGCTAGTCGATCCCACGATCGGGGCGCGGGGGGCGGGGGGCACCCCGGCCGCCGCGCCCCCGGGGGGGGGGCAAAGCGCCACACCCCCCCCCACCCCCCCCCCCCACCAAACAGCAGAAAAGCCACACCCAGGGGCTCCACGCAAAAAATCAGACCCCCACCCAACACGACGGTGATAAACAGAAAGACCAAAACCCCCAGC